>NZ_BJCE01000680.1:0-202 GCF_005402885.1 Sphaerospermopsis reniformis | reverse complement strand
CGTAGAAAGTACCACTGGTGAAATTAACTTAGGAAATTTGCAAAATTATAATAATTATGGTTTTAGTTCTACTGCCAACGTAAAATTATTTGCAAGTGGTAACATTACTGCGGGTGATATTGTTAGCGCTGGTAATGGTTATGATTCTGGTAATATTTCCGTAGAAAGTACCACTGGCGAAATCAAATTAGGAAATTTGCAA
>NZ_BJCE01000679.1:0-202 GCF_005402885.1 Sphaerospermopsis reniformis | reverse complement strand
GGATAAAAACTTATGAAATTCTCCCTACAGGATATAAACCGAAATCTGTCACCATCAGTAAACAAGCTGACAAGTGGTTTATCTCTTGGAAAATAGAAATAGAAACGACTCAAACCCAGAAAAATCAGGAGTTTGTAGGAGTTGATTTAGGAATAAATCATCTAGCAATATTATCAACAGGAGAAGTATTTGATGGAGTAAA
>NZ_BJCE01000678.1:0-204 GCF_005402885.1 Sphaerospermopsis reniformis | reverse complement strand
TGTCAAGTTAATTGAGTCAGAAAAGTACCGGGGTTACATAGCATCGAAAAAAAGATACTTCTATGGTGTGCGAGTCCAATTATTAACAACTAAAACGGGAATTCCTGTGGAATTTGTATTTTTACCTGGGAGTGCCAATGATGTACGTGGGTTAAATGCCTTACCCCTAAATTTACCCCCAGGGAGCGAAATTTATGGCGATGC
>NZ_BJCE01000677.1:0-207 GCF_005402885.1 Sphaerospermopsis reniformis | reverse complement strand
AATTAAATCGTTGTTTCAGCAGATGGATAGAAACCCTAGTGACAAACATGGGAGGAGAAATAATTCCCATAGACGGAAAAACAATTAGGGGTTCTTACGACCGAAATCAAGGGAAATCAGCATTGCATGTCATTAGTGCCTGGGCAAGTGAACAGAATTTGGTCTTGGCACAGATGAAAGTAGAAGATAAATCCAACGAGATTACAG
>NZ_BJCE01000676.1:0-207 GCF_005402885.1 Sphaerospermopsis reniformis | reverse complement strand
AATTAAATCGTTGTTTCAGCAGATGGATAGAAACCCTAGTGACAAACATGGGAGGAGAAATAATTCCCATAGACGGAAAAACAATTAGGGGTTCTTACGACCGAAATCAAGGGAAATCAGCATTGCACGTTGTTAGTGCCTGGGCAAGTGAACAAAATTTGGTCTTGGCACAGATGAAAGTAGAAGATAAATCCAATGAGATTACAG
>NZ_BJCE01000675.1:0-207 GCF_005402885.1 Sphaerospermopsis reniformis | reverse complement strand
CAATACCTTGAAAAGAGAGTGAAGATGCTGTTTCAAACCATTGTTTTACCTGATTGTAGAGAGTTGGGTGATTTGCCTTGAGTGCTAAAACATAATCTGCTTTTTTATCAATAATCTTGTTGGCAATCTCGGTTTGAGTCCCCATTGCATCAATGGTGATGATAGAGCCTGTGATATCCAATAACTCTAATAATGCCGGAATTGCTG
>NZ_BJCE01000674.1:0-207 GCF_005402885.1 Sphaerospermopsis reniformis | reverse complement strand
CAACGGTTATCTGCTGCTAGTTTCCCCCCGAAGGATAGCTCAAATTCTTCTGGTGCTGTGTCTTGTTGTTTTTGTTTGCGATACATTTTGATGCACCTTGATGCAAGGGTTTTTACCTATTTTACCCTTTTTCCTTGCACTTTGTTCCTCTTTTTTGCCCCTAAACTCTTCCTTTATCTAGGTTTTGCGTTTATTCAGCAAACCCTA
>NZ_BJCE01000673.1:0-210 GCF_005402885.1 Sphaerospermopsis reniformis | reverse complement strand
AGAAATTTTCAAATCTTCTCCTGACTCCTGACTCCTGACTCCTGACTCCTATGCCCTCACGGAAAGACTTTCTCAGCAACCCCTATATAGGTGGAGATAATATGACTACACCTCAGAAAAAGACCAAAAATAAAGAATTAACGGATGAACAAAAAGAAGCAAATAAAAAGCTGTCTAGTAAACGAATTTTTGTAGAGCATATCATCAGAA
>NZ_BJCE01000672.1:0-210 GCF_005402885.1 Sphaerospermopsis reniformis | reverse complement strand
AGAAATTTTCAAATCTTCTCCTGACTCCTGACTCCTGACTCCTGACTCCTATGCCCTCACGGAAAGACTTTCTCAGCAACCCCTATATAGGTGGAGATAATATGACTACACCTCAGAAAAAGACCAAGAATAAAGAATTAACGGATGAACAAAAAGAAGCAAATAAAAAGCTGTCTAGTAAACGAATTTTTGTAGAGCATATCATCAGAA
>NZ_BJCE01000671.1:0-210 GCF_005402885.1 Sphaerospermopsis reniformis | reverse complement strand
CAGGACCAACTAGCGATATTTCTTTGTTTAGAGGTCAACAAGAAAAATTTGATTCTGGACAGAGATTTCAAGGAGATAAAGCTTATATAGGTGGAGATAATATGACTACACCTCAGAAAAAGACCAAAAATAAAGAATTAACGGATGAACAAAAAGAAGCAAATAAAAAGCTGTCTAGTAAACGAATTTTTGTAGAGCATATCATCAGAA
>NZ_BJCE01000670.1:0-216 GCF_005402885.1 Sphaerospermopsis reniformis | reverse complement strand
ATTTCTTTTCTCCACAACTTGAGCAAGTCTTGCTACTGGGATAATATCTATCCACAATTACTAACTTACTACCATACAGTTGTGTTTTATATTCTAGCTGCCTTCTGAATTGATAAAAGCCCATATCAGCTATAGCTTTTGATAATTTCCCATTTGCTAACATCCCAGATACATTCAAATCTTCTATCCCTATCACCGCGTGGTTTTTGCTGATAT
>NZ_BJCE01000669.1:0-217 GCF_005402885.1 Sphaerospermopsis reniformis | reverse complement strand
AGATGTCCAGGATTAAAGGATTTACAGGATGTTGTTGAATGATTTATGGTGGGGGGTTGGGGATTCTTTGAGGATGTTTTTGGATGATTGTTTGGTGGGAAGTTGGGGATTTTATTTGTCTGAATCAAGATGTCCAGGATTAAAGGATTTACAGGATGTTGTTGAATGATTTATGGTGGGGGGTTGGGGATTCTTTGAGGATGTTTTTGGATGATTG
>NZ_BJCE01000668.1:0-219 GCF_005402885.1 Sphaerospermopsis reniformis | reverse complement strand
AAACATAATCTGCTTTTTTATCAATAATCTTGTTGGCAATCTCGGTTTGAGTCCCCATTGCATCAATGGTGATGATAGAGCCTGTGATATCCAATAACTCTAATAATGCCGGAATTGCTGTAATCTCATTGGATTTATCTTCTACTTTCATCTGTGCCAAGACCAAATTTTGTTCACTTGCCCAGGCACTAACAACGTGCAATGCTGATTTCCCTTGAT
>NZ_BJCE01000667.1:0-220 GCF_005402885.1 Sphaerospermopsis reniformis | reverse complement strand
CAGTAAAATCACTGTATGCTACTAGGATTCAAAACCCAACTCAAAGTTAACAAGCAACAACGACTACTACTGGCGCAACACGCAGGAGTAGCCAGACACGCTTGGAATCAAGGTTTAGCACTTTGTCAACAGGTATTATTACATAACAAACTGCAACCAGAAGAAAAAATCAAATTTCCCACAGCCATAGATTTACACAAATGGTTAGTAGCAGCCATTA
>NZ_BJCE01000666.1:0-223 GCF_005402885.1 Sphaerospermopsis reniformis | reverse complement strand
TTTCCGTCTATGGGAATTATTTCTCCTCCCATGTTTGTCACTAGGGTTTCTATCCATCTGCTGAAACAACGATTTAATTCTTCGGGATTGATGAACTCAAATACCCGTCTGAAGGTGTCATCGGAGGGAATTCCATTTGGTAATTCCAAAAACTCTTCTAACCACTCCTGCTTGCTGATGCCGTAGTTCTCTATGTCTTCCCACCCTTGCGCTCCAGCTATGA
>NZ_BJCE01000665.1:0-224 GCF_005402885.1 Sphaerospermopsis reniformis | reverse complement strand
GATCAATCTGACCGCTTCTTGTTTTAAATTAATCGCAGCGTTTAAATCTCTGTCAATCTCAAAGCCACAGTTATCACATTTAAACACTCTTTGAGATAATGACAGTGATGATTTCTTTTCTCCACAACTTGAGCAAGTCTTGCTACTGGGATAATATCTATCCACAATTACTAACTTACTACCATACAGTTGTGTTTTATATTCTAGCTGCCTTCTGAATTGAT
>NZ_BJCE01000664.1:0-227 GCF_005402885.1 Sphaerospermopsis reniformis | reverse complement strand
CATAATTTCCCGTTTGCAAATTTCCTAATTTGATTTCGCCAGTGGTACTTTCTACGGAAATATTACCAGAATCATAACCATTACCAGCGCTAACAATATCACCCGCAGTAATGTTACCACTTGCAAACAATTTTACGTCGCCAGTAGAACTAAAACCACCAATATCATAATTTCCCGTTTGCAAATTTCCTAATTTGATTTCGCCAGTGGTACTTTCTACGGAAATA
>NZ_BJCE01000663.1:0-229 GCF_005402885.1 Sphaerospermopsis reniformis | reverse complement strand
AAATGGCAATATTACCACCACTGGAAGTCAGACTTATAACGATAATGTCACCATTGCGAATAACCCCACATTAACAGGAAATGGAATTACCTTTAATGAACTTGTAGACGGTAATAGTAATTTAACCCTGAATGCAGGTACAGGAAATTTAACATTTGAGAAAAATGTCGGTAGTACAACAGCGTTAAACAATTTAACAGCCACTGGTAATAATATAAATATCAAAGGT
>NZ_BJCE01000662.1:0-229 GCF_005402885.1 Sphaerospermopsis reniformis | reverse complement strand
AACTTTTTCTCATACTTTTTATAACTTTTTACTCCATCAAATACTTCTCCTGTTGATAATATTGCTAGATGATTTATTCCTAAATCAACTCCTACAAACTCTTGATTTTTCTGGGTTTGAGTCGTTTCTATTTCTATTTTCCAAGAGATAAACCACTTGTCAGCTTGTTTACTGATGGTGACAGATTTCGGTTTATATCCTGTAGGGAGAATTTCATAAGTTTTTATCC
>NZ_BJCE01000661.1:0-232 GCF_005402885.1 Sphaerospermopsis reniformis | reverse complement strand
ACACTTCATAATACCAAGGATGGGTAGATTTAATGGCTGCTACTAACCATTTGTGTAAATCTATGGCTGTGGGAAATTTGATTTTTTCTTCTGGTTGCAGTTTGTTATGTAATAATACCTGTTGACACAGTGCTAACCCTTGATTCCAAGCGTGTCTGGCTACTCCTGCGTGTTGCGCTAGTAGTGGTCGTTGTTGTTTGTTAACTTTGAGTTGGGTTTTGAATCCTAGTAG
>NZ_BJCE01000660.1:0-233 GCF_005402885.1 Sphaerospermopsis reniformis | reverse complement strand
CTGCTGTGGCTGTAAAGGTATAAGTATCCTGTTCACCTTTTTCACTGATATTGCCACTAACAATATTACCGATAGTTAAAGGAGTTATCGCTGAAACATCAGGAGTAATTAAACGCAAGCTATAAGTAGAACTATTGACATCACTATAACCCTGCATGATCAAATAATAATCACCTTGCTCTAACCAAAACTCTGCATCAGAATTTAAGTTATTGGCAGTAATATATTGACCA
>NZ_BJCE01000659.1:0-243 GCF_005402885.1 Sphaerospermopsis reniformis | reverse complement strand
AGATATAGTAGATGTGACGGTAGGCAAGCCAGGACCAACTAGCGATATTTCTTTGTTTAGAGGTCAACAAGAAAAATTTGATTCTGGACAGAGATTTCAAGGAGATAAAGCTTATATAGGGTTTGCTGAATAAACCTAAAACCTTGATATATCAAAGGTTAGAGGCTGATAAACAGAAAAAAAGTGCAAGGGTTTTGAAGGGTATACCGGAAAAAGTGTGCATTTTTTGGGATTTCAAGAGAT
>NZ_BJCE01000658.1:0-244 GCF_005402885.1 Sphaerospermopsis reniformis | reverse complement strand
TTTTGCAAATTTCCTAAGTTAATTTCACCAGTGGTACTTTCTACGGAAATATTACCAGAATCATAACCATTACCACCGTTAACAATATCACCCGCAGTAATGTTACCACTTGCAAACAATTTTACGTTGGCAGTAGAACTAAAACCATAATTATTATAATTTTGCAAATTTCCTAAGTTAATTTCACCAGTGGTACTTTCTACGGAAATATTACCAGAATCATAACCATTACCAGCGCTAAAAA
>NZ_BJCE01000657.1:0-245 GCF_005402885.1 Sphaerospermopsis reniformis | reverse complement strand
AAAAAGTGTGCATTTTTTGGGATTTCAAGAGATGGCAAAGAAATTTTCCAATCTCCTCCTGACTCCTGACTCCTGACTCCTGACTCCTATGCCCTCACGGAAAGACTTTCTCAGCAACCCCTAAATAGGGTTTGCTGAATAAACCTAAAACCTTGATATATCAAAGGTTAGAGGCTGATAAACACAGAAATTAGTGCAAGGGTTTTGAAGGGTATACCGGAAAAAGTGTGCATTTTTGGGGATTT
>NZ_BJCE01000656.1:0-246 GCF_005402885.1 Sphaerospermopsis reniformis | reverse complement strand
GAAATCCCAAAAAATGCACACTTTTTCCGGTATACCCTTCAAAACCCTTGCACTAATTTCTGTGTTTATCAGCCTCTAACCTTTGATATATCAAGGTTTTAGGTTTATTCAGCAAACCCTAATTAGGACTGCTGTAATTAGGGGTTGCTGAGAAAGTCTTTCCGTGAGGGTATAGGAGTCAGGAGTCAGGAGTCAGGAGTCGTAGGGGCGAAGCATTCGGACGACAAATTATCAATTTTATGAAAA
>NZ_BJCE01000655.1:0-247 GCF_005402885.1 Sphaerospermopsis reniformis | reverse complement strand
AAAAGTGTGCATTTTTTGGGATTTCAAGAGATGGCAAAGAAATTTTCAAATCTCCTCCTGACTCCTGACTCCTGACTCCTGACTCCTATGCCCTCACGGAAAGACTTTCTCAGCAACCCCTATGTATTTTTAGACAATATTAGTTGGGATAACTTTAATGAATCAGGAGACTTAAAATCTCAAGTAGAAGCCTACAAAAATTACACCGGATATTATCCTGAATCGGTTCATGCGATGCACTGAGCGC
>NZ_BJCE01000654.1:0-248 GCF_005402885.1 Sphaerospermopsis reniformis | reverse complement strand
CATCTCTGCAAGTCTTTTTCCATTATCAAGTGGTTGTTTAAATTTTTTACGAATCACCAAACATTTGATTTTCCCAAACTGCTTCATTATGTTCCCTGTTCATAACTCATTTAGGATTGCTATATAAAATATAATGTCTAGAGTCTTCTTTTTTAAAGTCTTTCCTAAACAACTTTATAAATCCAAATTCTTTCAGATGAGTTCTTAATCCTTCTTCAGGAATATCCAAAGTGCCTACTTGGCAATAC
>NZ_BJCE01000653.1:0-249 GCF_005402885.1 Sphaerospermopsis reniformis | reverse complement strand
TCAAATTCAGCAACTAGGTAAACCCTAGACTGCTGGGTAAATACCAGCCAGAACCTTGAAAACTGCATAGTAACGCGAGGCAGTTCAGTAATCTAGTGCTTTAGCAGCAGATAACTGAAATGAAAAAACCAATGTTAAGTGGTCAAGCTAATAAGGGCTAATGGTGGATACCTTGGCACACAGAGGCGAAGAAGGACGTGGTTACCGACGAAATGTTCCGGGGAGTTGGAAGCAAACGGTGAGCCGGAA
>NZ_BJCE01000652.1:0-250 GCF_005402885.1 Sphaerospermopsis reniformis | reverse complement strand
TTGTACTGAACGCTGATCACATAGTCTTAATGCTCTCACTACCAACAAATACAAATGAAAATACTCAAACTCATCACCAGTGTTTAACTGATTCAAGTCCAACTCTTTTGCTGGGTAATTGCTTTTAAGCTGTTGTGCAGCTAGATTGTATAATAGGGAATTAAGTAACTAAGCGATCGCTTCTGAATTATGCCAGCAAAAAACCATCTGTCTCAAGAACAGAGAGAAAAGCTGTTAAAACACCTAAAAG
>NZ_BJCE01000651.1:0-250 GCF_005402885.1 Sphaerospermopsis reniformis | reverse complement strand
AGTTAATTGTAGATAGCTTTGAGCAAGCTATAGAAAGACCTGAAGACAATGATGAGCAAAAAAGATACTATTCGGGAAAGAAGAAATATCACTCATTTAAAAATCAAGTTGTCACCATGCCAAAAGGTAAAGATATAGTAGATGTGACGGTAGGCAAGCCAGGACCAACTAGCGATATTTCTTTGTTTAGAGGTCAACAAGAAAAATTTGATTCTGGACAGAGATTTCAAGGAGATAAAGCTTATATAGG
>NZ_BJCE01000650.1:0-251 GCF_005402885.1 Sphaerospermopsis reniformis | reverse complement strand
TTGCTTACCGCGATACTTTCGTTTCCAATAAACGGCTAAATTACAACAACCAAAACCTTTATCTTGTGTGAGATGAACATTTTCATAAAATCTCCGACCTCCAGGGTAAATTGGAATTGTACTCAATAGACATCTCCGAAAAAGAATCAAATTATGGTATAACAAGGTAAAATCGTGCATCTACCCTGAGATTATGAGCAACATAGTTGAGTACATTCATAATAATCCTGAAGAATCACAACGGTTATTAG
>NZ_BJCE01000649.1:0-251 GCF_005402885.1 Sphaerospermopsis reniformis | reverse complement strand
AAAAAATGAAACGCACTGCTATGGATAACGATTACATGATTCAAGTTCTCAGTTCTTGTTTCATTGACTCTACATTAGATTCCGATAAGCCCTTATGTCAAGCCTGATTGAGATGCTCTTACCCTGTCAAGTTAATTGAGTCAGAAAAGTACCGGGGTTACATAGCATCGAAAAAAAGATACTTCTATGGTGTGCGAGTCCAATTATTAACAACTAAAACGGGAATTCCTGTGGAATTTGTATTTTTACCT
>NZ_BJCE01000648.1:0-251 GCF_005402885.1 Sphaerospermopsis reniformis | reverse complement strand
GCATTTTTTCCGGGCTATACTAACAGTAACTATCTCTAGCCCTGATGATTACGTCAAGTCTGGCTGAAATGAGAACATCCTCAAAGCCATACACAGACTGCCTTTTTAATTTTCGGACAGGTCTAGTTAACTTCGCCACCTCCATCAATGAAATAAATTGATCATAGCTGATTCCCAGTATACCCCTAGCGCGTTTTGGGTACATATGTATATAATTGGTAATATTTTTCATCTTTGGTAGAACCACGGTA
>NZ_BJCE01000647.1:0-251 GCF_005402885.1 Sphaerospermopsis reniformis | reverse complement strand
GCTAATTCCCAATAGCAGGCATCTTCAGCACTGATTATAGCGTATAATCTGAGTATCTTTGCACTTAACCTTCATTTCCTCAAAAGCAGTTGTGGTGAAGGTTAGATAGTTTTCGGAGATGTCTATTATATACATATGTACCCAAAACGCGCTAGGGGTATACTGGGAATCAGCTATGATCAATTTATTTCATTGATGGAGGTGGCGAAGTTAACTCATCAGGAGCAAAAAGCGCTCTTAGAAAAAAATAA
>NZ_BJCE01000646.1:0-251 GCF_005402885.1 Sphaerospermopsis reniformis | reverse complement strand
CATACTTTTAACACATATCATAAATTTGGTAAAACTAGAGAATCAATTCGTAACCTCACCAATCCACAAATCGTCAATATTACTTTTTCATAAGTATCTTTATGAAGACGAAATCTTGATGATGCTAAGCTGTTGTGCAGCTAGATTGTATAATAGGGAATTAAGTAACTAAGCGATCGCTTCTGAATTATGCCAGCAAAAAACCATCTGTCTCAAGAACAGAGAGAAAAGCTCTTAAAACACCTAAAAGA
>NZ_BJCE01000645.1:0-251 GCF_005402885.1 Sphaerospermopsis reniformis | reverse complement strand
AGCACCTGAAACTATGAAAATAGTACAGAATGCTGGGTAAATACCAGCCAGAACCTTGAAAACTGCATAGTAACGCGAGGCAGTTCAGTAATCTAGTGCTTTAGCAGCAGATAACTGAAATGAAAAAAAACCAATGTTAAGTGGTCAAGCTAATAAGGGCTAATGGTGGATACCTTGGCACACAGAGGCGAAGAAGGACGTGGTTACCGACGAAATGTTCCGGGGAGTTGGAAGCAAACGGTGAGCCGGAA
>NZ_BJCE01000644.1:0-251 GCF_005402885.1 Sphaerospermopsis reniformis | reverse complement strand
CTTTTTCTGAGGTGTAGTCATATTATCTCCACCTATATAAGCTTTATCTCCTTGAAATCTCTGTCCAGAATCAAATTTTTCTTGTTGACCTCTAAACAAAGAAATATCGCTAGTTGGTCCTGGTTTGCCTACCGTCACATCTACTATATCTCCTCCTTTTGGCATGGTGACAACTTGATTTTTAAATGAGTGATATTTCTTCTTTCCCGAATAGTATCTTTTTTGCTCATCATTGTCTTCAGGTCTTTCTA
>NZ_BJCE01000643.1:0-251 GCF_005402885.1 Sphaerospermopsis reniformis | reverse complement strand
GGCTTTTTTGGCGATTTTTTTGTCAATTTTTCAAAATTACGTCTTTTTTCCCTTGGTTCATTAGTAAAATTGATTATTTAGTGAAGTTTAGACAACAAAATCTTATCTTTATTTCTGCCTGATTATAAGCTGTTGTGCAGCTAAATCGAATAAACAGCATTACCTTTATTTTTAACTTTGCGCTCCCATTTAATAATAAGACCTCCTTCGTTTAGCAATTTATTTAATAATTCTTCTAACTGTTCTACTGA
>NZ_BJCE01000642.1:0-251 GCF_005402885.1 Sphaerospermopsis reniformis | reverse complement strand
AGACGAAATCTTGATGATGCTATGCGAAATATTTTAATAATTCTGATGATATGCTCTACAAAAATTCGTTTACTAGACAGCTTTTTATTTGCTTCTTTTTGTTCATCCGTTAATTCTTTATTTTTGGGCTTTTTCTGAGGTGTAGTCATATTATCTCCACCTATATAAGCTTTATCTCCTTGAAATCTCTGTCCAGAATCAAATTTTTCTTGTTGACCTCTAAACAAAGAAATATCGCTAGTTGGTCCTGG
>NZ_BJCE01000641.1:0-252 GCF_005402885.1 Sphaerospermopsis reniformis | reverse complement strand
TACCGCATTTAACATTTTCATAAAAATAAGACATCCCTGGCTTAAATCCTTGGTTTTTCAGCACTTTATATTCTGAGTCTATCTGTTCTTGGAAATGAAGGTCTTTTTTCTGTCGTAGAGCAAAGTAAGCTGTTGTGCAGCTAGATTGTATAATAGGGAATTAAGTAACTAAGCGATCGCTTCTGAATTATGCCAGCAAAAAACCATCTGTCTCAAGAACAGAGAGAAAAGCTGTTAAAACACCTAAAAGAG
>NZ_BJCE01000640.1:0-252 GCF_005402885.1 Sphaerospermopsis reniformis | reverse complement strand
ACGAAGTATAGAAGACAGGATTGTCAGTTTAAGTCAACCACATATTCGTCCGATAGTCCGTGGTAAAGCCGCTAAAAACACGGAATTTGGGGCAAAGTTTTCCGCTAGTTATTTCAATGGTTATGTAGGGTTTGCTGAATAAACTTAAAACCTTGATAAATCAAGGGTTTCAGGTGGAAAATCAGGAAAAAAGTGCAAGGGTTTTGAAGGGTATACCGGAAAAAGTGTGCATTTTTTGGGATTTCAAGAGAT
>NZ_BJCE01000639.1:0-253 GCF_005402885.1 Sphaerospermopsis reniformis | reverse complement strand
CATCATAAATACTCAGGTGATGAAATTCTACACGGTCAGCGCCAGAACTTTGACAGCGTTTCTTAGCTACTTCTAGAGTACCAGCACTTAAATCAATTCCTACTACCTGCGCTTGGGGGTTGAGATGCGTCTAAGATGCGGATATTTTGGTTTTGTGGTTTTCTACCTGTGCAGAAGTTGTAAGCGGCTAACCAGTTCCACCGCCAATTATATCCTGGTGGTGGTTCATCCAGGATAGGTTCAGGGGGGAAGG
>NZ_BJCE01000638.1:0-253 GCF_005402885.1 Sphaerospermopsis reniformis | reverse complement strand
GGCAAAAAAAGTGCGATTCCTACGGAGCGCTTCGCTATCGCCAAGCCCAAAACAGGCATCGCTAAAATATTTTTCTGAAATTAATGTTAAATAAATTACATTTAATCAATAAAAAGGCATGACAATAGGGAGCAACGCGATTTTGTGAGGTAGGGCAAAAAAAGTGCGATTCCTACGGAGCGCTTCGCTATCGCCAAGCCCAAAACAGGCATCGCTAAAATATTTTTCTGAAATTAATGTTAAATAAATTACA
>NZ_BJCE01000637.1:0-253 GCF_005402885.1 Sphaerospermopsis reniformis | reverse complement strand
CACTTTCCACTACTTTCTTTTAATTTGTTTTGTTTTTTATTCATCCCCTTGATTTCACTCATCCTTGCACGATACGGGCTATATTATCTATGTCTTTGTTCATAGTTTTTACCCCAGGCGACTGTTCAGGGGAAACGCATCTAATTTAATTTGACAAAATGCAACTTATATGAATACCGAAAAAGGTGATATTAACAAGGTAATATAAAGTTGGTAGATGTATACAAAGAAAATTGAATGGTAAATTCGTTTC
>NZ_BJCE01000636.1:0-253 GCF_005402885.1 Sphaerospermopsis reniformis | reverse complement strand
TGTAGGAGGTTTCCCGTTTTTACAGCCCACAATTTGATAGTGTTGTCATTACTTGCACTAGCAAGAGTTTGACCATCAGGGCTGTATGCTACTGACCCAACCCAGTAAGAATGACCAGTGAAGGTTTGTAGGAGGTTTCCCGTTTTTACAGCCCACAATTTGATAGTGTTGTCATTACTTGCACTAGCAAGAGTTTGACCATCAGGGCTGTATGCTACTGACCCAACCCAGTAAGAATGACCAGTGAAGGTTT
>NZ_BJCE01000635.1:0-254 GCF_005402885.1 Sphaerospermopsis reniformis | reverse complement strand
GGGGAGCTTATCTCCTCATCTCACTTCTTTTGCTCCCATGTCAAGTCAAATTTTTCTCTGCTCGCTGCTGCTTATCTTGTTTCTTTTGTCAAGTTCATTTTATACCAAATTAGATGAGCTTACCCTGATTAACTTGACATTAAAAATGCGGATATTATCACACATAGGTACTGGAAATGAGTCTAAAAGATACTCAATATCATCACTAATTTCTTTCAGTATCATTCCCATTTGATGAAATAAATCGTTCATTA
>NZ_BJCE01000634.1:0-254 GCF_005402885.1 Sphaerospermopsis reniformis | reverse complement strand
AAGGAACTATAAAATGTTTATTAGGAATTTATCTCATTTATTGAGAATATTTTTGGAGTAAAGTTTGTACAACCCTGAATCTTTCGTGATAATTATTCAGAATTGGATTTTATCTGCGGAATGTGGGGTAATTGTCATGTTGATTTTACAAAAAATAACTGCTTTCATTGAAAGAGAGAATCTATTTTAAAACCTCATGGAATTAATTTTAGTAATATTCTCTATTTTTTGGCAGATAAAGTTAAAATCAAACA
>NZ_BJCE01000633.1:0-254 GCF_005402885.1 Sphaerospermopsis reniformis | reverse complement strand
ACTTAAATAAAGCTTTGGACAAATACCCAGAACTGAAAAACAAAACTGTTGAACAACTACTGCAAAATCTGGATAATGTCCCCGCAGATATTAGAACTACAGTCAGAAATAATGGTGGTGGTCATGTCAGGGTAAGAGCATCTCAATCAGGCTTGACATAAGGGCTTATCGGAATCTAATGTAGAGTCAATGAAACAAGAACTGAGAACTTGAATCATGTAATCGTTATCCATAGCAGTGCGCTTCATTTTTTG
>NZ_BJCE01000632.1:0-255 GCF_005402885.1 Sphaerospermopsis reniformis | reverse complement strand
AAAATCTCTGGACTTTCTTGCCATAATTACACCCTTTTGGTATTTCTACAATTCTTAGACTTCTTGCATAACATCACTTATGTTGCATTCAGATTTTATAATAATCTTTCGTGGGAAGTTTTGTCTATTAACCCAAGTTGCTAGTTATGAGGAAGAGCGATAGCTACGCTGCACTTCGTGAACGCCAGGGGGGAATTTGTGAAGTCAGTGGGTCAATAAAGTAATAAAATCCCCTCCAGTCAGAAAAAAGGAGGG
>NZ_BJCE01000631.1:0-255 GCF_005402885.1 Sphaerospermopsis reniformis | reverse complement strand
AATTTCCTGTCATCTTTTGCTTTGTGACAGAATTACAGTAAAATCACTGTATGCTACTAGGATTCAAAACCCAACTCAAAGTTAACAAGCAACAACGACTACTACTAGCGCAACACGCAGGAGTAGCTAGACACGCTTGGAATCAAGGTTTAGCACTTTGTCAACAGGTATTATTACATAACAAACTGCAACCAGAAGAAAAAATCAAATTTCCCACAGCCATAGATTTACACAAATGGTTAGTAGCAGCCATTA
>NZ_BJCE01000630.1:0-255 GCF_005402885.1 Sphaerospermopsis reniformis | reverse complement strand
CACTATCTAGTCCACAGGCTAACACGATCAATCTGACCGCTTCTTGTTTTAAATTAATCGCAGCGTTTAAATCTCTGTCAATCTCAAAGCCACAACTATCACATTTAAACACTCTTTGAGATAATGAGAGTGATGATTTCTTTTCTCCACAAGTTGAGCAAGTCTTGCTACTGGGATAATATCTATCCACAATTACTAACTTACTACCATACAGTTGTGTTTTATATTCTAGCTGCCTTCTAAATTCATAAAAGC
>NZ_BJCE01000629.1:0-255 GCF_005402885.1 Sphaerospermopsis reniformis | reverse complement strand
CGTAGAAAGTACCACTGGTGAAATTAACTTAGGAAATTTGCAAAATTATAATAATTATGGTTTTAGTTCTACTGCCAACGTAAAATTATTTGCAAGTGGTAACATTACTGCGGGTGATATTGTTAGCACTGGTAATGGTTATGATTCTGGTAATATTTCCGTAGAAAGTACCACTGGCGAAATCAAATTAGGAAATTTGCAAACGGGAAATTATGATATTGGTGGTTTTAGTTCTACTGGCGACGTAAAATTGTT
>NZ_BJCE01000628.1:0-256 GCF_005402885.1 Sphaerospermopsis reniformis | reverse complement strand
ATGCCTTTTTATTGATTAAATGTAATTTATTTGACATTAATTTCAGAAAAATATTTTAGCGTTGCCTGTTTTGGGCTTGGCGATCGCTCGAATAATACCCGACTTCACAAAATCGCGTTGCTCCCCTATATAATAGACCTGTCCGAAAATTAAAAAGGCAGTCTGTGTATGGCTTTGAGGATGTTCTCATTTCAGCCAGACTTGACGTAATCATCAGGGCTAGAGATAGTTACTGTTAGTATAGCCCGGAAAAAAT
>NZ_BJCE01000627.1:0-259 GCF_005402885.1 Sphaerospermopsis reniformis | reverse complement strand
TAAATTGAGGACTAGAATCATCGTTATTAATAGTACCTTTGGCTGTACCATTGGTAGAACTAATAATTGCACCACTCGTAGGATTACTTAAACTGACTGTAAAGGTTTCATTACCTTCAAGTAAGGTGTCTTGAGTTGTCTGAACTGTGAAAGTCTTGCTTGTTTCACCTTGTGCAAATGTTAGAGTTTCTGTTTTTGCAGTAAAGTCATTTGCACTTGCTGTGTCACCACTAGCTATGGATGTGGCTACGTTTACTGT
>NZ_BJCE01000626.1:0-259 GCF_005402885.1 Sphaerospermopsis reniformis | reverse complement strand
AGAAGTATTTTGATCAGGAGAAACCCCTGATTTATCTCGTCTCGGCATTTGACCGCAGCCTGGGTAAACAAGCAAAGGCAAATATGGAGTGTAATACCGCCAAAATTTGATGGACTCGGAAAGCAAAGAAACATAAAAGTAAACGCAATTGCAATACCTGTCGTACTGGTAGTTGTTTTGAGCGCGTAGGGGGATAATTGACTATCCCTTTTGAGCAAGTCTTAAAGAATCTGCGTGTCTTTAGACCGCAGAGTGTCAA
>NZ_BJCE01000625.1:0-260 GCF_005402885.1 Sphaerospermopsis reniformis | reverse complement strand
GAGTATCTTTTAGACTCATTTCCAGTACCTATGTGTGATAATATCCGCATTTTTAATGTCAAGTTAATTGAGTCAGAAAAGTACCGGGGTTACATTGCATCGAAAAAAAGATACTTCTATGGTGTGCAAGTCTAATTATTAACAACTAAAACGGGAATTCCTGTGGAATTTGTATTTTTACCTGGGAGTGCCAATGATGTACGTGGGTTAAATGCCTTACCCCTAAATTTACCCCCAGGGAGCGAAATTTATGGCGATGC
>NZ_BJCE01000624.1:0-265 GCF_005402885.1 Sphaerospermopsis reniformis | reverse complement strand
TATAATCAGGCAGAAATAAAGATAAGATTTTGTTGTCTAAACTTCACTAAATAATCAATTTTACTAATGAACCAAGGGAAAAAAGACGTAATTTTGAAAAATTGACAAAAAAATCGCCAAAAAAGCCATGATAACAGTGTAGAAAGATTCATAACCAAGAAGGAAATAGCAATAGAAGTTAAAGAAGTATGAGGCAATTTAGCCATGACTCTACCCAGGCTAAATCTTCGTTTACCTTGTCCGAATTTACCCTCAATAGAATTAC
>NZ_BJCE01000623.1:0-274 GCF_005402885.1 Sphaerospermopsis reniformis | reverse complement strand
TTTACTCCATCAAATACTTCTCCTGTTGATAATATTGCTAGATGATTTATTCCTAAATCAACTCCTACAAACTCCTGATTTTTCTGGGTTTGAGTCGTTTCTATTTCTATTTTCCAAGAGATAAACCTGCCTGTCGGCAGACATGGCCACTTGTCAGCTTGTTTACTGATGGTGACAGATTTCGGTTTATATCCTGTAGGGAGAATTTCATAAGTTTTTATCCAACCAATTACGGGTACTTTTACCTTTCTGTAGTCAATTTTTATGACACCAT
>NZ_BJCE01000622.1:0-276 GCF_005402885.1 Sphaerospermopsis reniformis | reverse complement strand
AGTGAATTTGGTGATATTTATCTATTTAAGTTTACCGATGAATTACAATCTCGGTTTGAAGAACTATTAGAAAAGAAAAAAGCTGATTTACTCACTCCTGAAGAAGAAGCGGAATATGTGGGTATTTTGGAATTACAGCGAATTTTTACGGGTCTTCATTACATATTATGCTAGATTGCGTTCACAAAAACCATAAAACCCTTATGATATAATAAATACGGGCATTATTTATTAACATTTTAGGTATTTGTCATGGGATATGGCTTTTTGCCTTTA
>NZ_BJCE01000621.1:0-277 GCF_005402885.1 Sphaerospermopsis reniformis | reverse complement strand
TTAGGTGTTTTAACAGCTTTTCTCTCTGTTCTTGAGACAGATGGTTTTTTGCTGGCATAATTCAGAAGCGATCGCTTAGTTACTTAATTCCCTATTATACAATCTAGCTGCACAACAGCTTATCAATGGACAGCTTAAATTTAACCCAACTATAGGACTAATATTTGATTTTTGAACAGAACTCCATACATGGTTCGGCTTCGCTCACCATAAATACTGACAGCCTTCTTTCCTGTTCCCTGTTCCCTGTTCCCTGTTCCCTGCCTCTACAAAAAAT
>NZ_BJCE01000620.1:0-282 GCF_005402885.1 Sphaerospermopsis reniformis | reverse complement strand
ACTAATTTCTGTGTTTATCAGCCTCTAACCTTTGATATATCAAGGTTTTAGGTTTATTCAGCAAACCCTATTTAGGGCTTGCTGAAAAAGTCTCTTCGTTAAGGCAGGGAATAGGGAATAGGCAAGACTTTGGGTGATCTGTTAGTAACCAATTCTTTGAAATTTCACCCGGAAAATGCACGCTTTTAGGAGTATACCCCTGAAAAATCCTGCACTGATTTCCTGATTTTCCACCTGAAACCCTTGATTTATCAAGGTTTTGAGTTTATTCAGCAAGCCCTA
>NZ_BJCE01000619.1:0-290 GCF_005402885.1 Sphaerospermopsis reniformis | reverse complement strand
TTTTGGTTCTGGAATCATGTCACTTATCAATTCATACTGGTCACGAGTCAGATTGCTGGGGTATGCTTTACTCATGTTGCTCACAGGCGTGCTGTCTATTCACTATTCACAGCTTATACTGAGAGAGCTTTTTTACTGCCTATCCGACTTTTCAAACATCCTCTAACGTTCAGATTTAACTCTTCAACTAAAGTATCAATGAGTTTTTCTATCAATCTTTTATTATGTTCATGGGGCATTAATGGAGTCATAATTTCTAAGATTCCCTGATTATAAGTAAACCTGTTATT
>NZ_BJCE01000618.1:0-291 GCF_005402885.1 Sphaerospermopsis reniformis | reverse complement strand
CCTTCCCCCCTGAACCTATCCTGGATGAACCACCACCAGGATATAATTGGCGGTGGAACTGGTTAGCCGCTTACAACTTCTGCACAGGTAGAAAACCACAAAACCAAAATATCCGCATCTTAGACGCTGGTTGTGGTTCAGGAGTCGGTACAGAATATTTAGTACATCTCAACCCCCAAGCGCAGGTAGTAGGAATTGATTTAAGTGCTGGTACTCTAGAAGTAGCTAAGAAACGCTGTCAAAGTTCTGGCGCTGACCGTGTAGAATTTCATCACCTGAGTATTTATGATG
>NZ_BJCE01000617.1:0-295 GCF_005402885.1 Sphaerospermopsis reniformis | reverse complement strand
CTTAGGTAAAAACCGATAATTAATTGTCCGAATGCTGATGCTTCCAGCACGCTTCGCGAACGCCCCTACATTGTTGACGCGAAACCTAAATCAAAATGTGGTTTATTTACCTGAAAATAGCTGTAATTCCCGGAAATGTCTATTAGTTATTAGTTATTACCCACATTGCGCAGATATTGAAGCAGATTAAATAATTATGAATTGTCAAAATAAAAAACCTGAAACGGTTATCTGGTAATGATTTCAGGCTAATTTAGCGTAAAATAATAAGCGTCAAATAGATAATGGAATTGCC
>NZ_BJCE01000616.1:0-295 GCF_005402885.1 Sphaerospermopsis reniformis | reverse complement strand
GGTTTATATCCTGTAGGGAGAATTTCATAAGTTTTTATCCAACCAATTACGGGTACTTTTACCTTTCTGTAGTCAATTTTTATGACACCATCTAAGGTAAAAGAATCATGTTTACCCTTTTTCTTAAACTTAGGAAACCCTTTACTTTTTTTGAAGAAAGATTTAAAAGCATCTGACAAATATCTTAATGCGTATTGAGGGGCGCATTTAGACACTTCATAATACCAAGGATGGGTAGATTTAATGGCTGCTACTAACCATTTGTGTAAATCTATGGCTGTGGGAAATTTGATTT
>NZ_BJCE01000615.1:0-296 GCF_005402885.1 Sphaerospermopsis reniformis | reverse complement strand
CAGTAGAACAGTTAGAAGAATTATTAAATAAATTGCTAAACGAAGGAGGTCTTATTATTAAATGGGAGCGCAAAGTTAAAAATAAAGGTAATGCTGTTTATTCGATTTAGCTGCACAACAGCTTATTTATTCTGAGGATATCTTTTTTCGTGACCCGGTGAATAAATTTAAGGGTTAGTAGCTAGTTACTGTTTTCTTAACCAATACTAACAAATACTCACATTTACTGAAAATTTCCTGTCATCTTTTGCTTTGTGACAGAATTACAGTAAAATCACTGTATGCTACTAGGATTC
>NZ_BJCE01000614.1:0-298 GCF_005402885.1 Sphaerospermopsis reniformis | reverse complement strand
CAGTAAAATCACTGTATGCTACTAGGATTCAAAACCCAACTCAAAGTTAACAAGCAACAACGACTACTACTGGCGCAACACGCAGGAGTAGCCAGACACGCTTGGAATCAAGGTTTAGCACTTTGTCGACAGGTACTATTACATAATAAACTTAATCCTCAAGACAAAATCAAATTTCCCACAGCCATAGATTTACACAAATGGTTAGTAGCAGCCATTAAATCTACCCATCCTTGGTATTATGAAGTATCTAAATGCGCCCCTCAATACTCATTAAGATATTTGTCAGATGCTTTTA
>NZ_BJCE01000613.1:0-300 GCF_005402885.1 Sphaerospermopsis reniformis | reverse complement strand
GCACCCTATAAATATCTGCTTAATAACTGTATACTATTCTCAATAAGCACCAGATTTTTTCAGAGGGTCTATCACCTCAAACCTTTTCCCTATCTTGGTTTCAACTTGCTTGTCGCCCCCTCAAGTCTGCTAGTTCTAGTAACCCAAGTTGCTAGTTATGGGGAAGAGTGATCGCTACGCTGCACTTCGTGAACGCTAGGGTGAAGTTTGGGAAATAAATGGGTCAATAAAGTAATAACCCAAGTAGCCGGTAGAGATTCAAATGGAAAGAAAGTCATCAAAAATTGACTCCTGGAATGC
>NZ_BJCE01000612.1:0-310 GCF_005402885.1 Sphaerospermopsis reniformis | reverse complement strand
AGAACAACAGAAAGTATTACGTCCGGTAATTAGGTTATTGAAACGTTATCAATTAGTCATTATTGGCGATAGAGAATTTCATGGTGCTGAATTAAGGAAATGGTTACATAGTCAGGGGTTGAAGTATGTCTTCAGACAGAAAAAAGATACCACATTTCGAGAGAAAAGACAAAAATTCCAACCATTAGACATCTCCGAAAACTATCTAACCTTCACCACAACTGCTTTTGAGGAAATGAAGGTTAAGTGCAAAGATACTCAGATTATACGCTATAATCAGTGCTGAAGATGCCTGCTATTGGGAATTAGC
>NZ_BJCE01000611.1:0-310 GCF_005402885.1 Sphaerospermopsis reniformis | reverse complement strand
AGAACAACAGAAAGTATTACGTCCGGTAATTAGGTTATTGAAACGTTATCAATTAGTCATTATTGGCGATAGAGAATTTCATGGTGCTGAATTAAGGAAATGGTTACATAGTCAGGGGTTGAAGTATATCTTCAGACAGAAAAAAGATACCACATTTCGAGAGAAAAGACAAAAATTCCAACCATTGAGTACAATTCCAATTTACCCTGGAGGTCGGAGATTTTATGAAAATGTTCATCTCACACAAGATAAAGGTTTTGGTTGTTGTAATTTAGCCGTTTATTGGAAACGAAAGTATCGCGGTAAGCAA
>NZ_BJCE01000610.1:0-317 GCF_005402885.1 Sphaerospermopsis reniformis | reverse complement strand
GTAATTGATTTAATAGTGATTTTTGTGTTAACAGCACTGATACTTGAGCGTCTTCTAACATGAAGCTCAAGCGTTCAGTGGGATACTCTGGGTCTAGGGGTACATACGCTCCTCCTGCTTTGAGTATACCTAATAATCCAATTACCATTTCTAGGGAACGTTCTACACAAATCCCTACTAATGTCTCTGTTTTTACACCCAAAGATTGTAAGTGATGTGCTAACTGATTCGCCCGACTATTCAATTGCTGATAGGTGAGTTGTTCGTTTTCAAACACTACTGCTATTGCATTCGGTGTTTTCTCTACCTGCTCTTCA
>NZ_BJCE01000609.1:0-318 GCF_005402885.1 Sphaerospermopsis reniformis | reverse complement strand
CTAATTCCCAATAGCAGGCATCTTCAGCACTGATTATAGCGTATAATCTGAGTATCTTTGCACTTAACCTTCATTTCCTCAAAAGCAGTTGTGGTGAAGGTTAGATAGTTTTCGGAGATGTCTATTGATATCGTAACGATTTTATTGGGTTTCAGACCTATCTTTGGAAAATTGGCATAGGTATTGCTATATATATTAGACCTGTCCGAAAATTAAAAAGGCAGTCTGTGTATGGCTTTGAGGATGTTCTCATTTCAGCCAGACTTGACGTAATCATCAGGGCTAGAGATAGTTACTGTTAGTATAGCCCGGAAAAAA
>NZ_BJCE01000608.1:0-323 GCF_005402885.1 Sphaerospermopsis reniformis | reverse complement strand
AGTAACACTCCAGTTAAACCCTGCTAAAATGGAACTAATTTCCGGTTTCATTGACACCTACCTCAGATTAAACACCACAGAAGAACAACAACTAGAAACAGAATTAAAACAAGCTAACTTAGTAGAAGAGGAACAAATCATGGAAATTGTTACCAGTTGGATGGAAAAAGGTATTGAAAAAGGTATTGAGAAAGGTATTGAACAAGGAGAACAAAAAATAGTTAAAAAGCTACTAAAACGGCGTTTTAATAATATTACACCCAGCCTAGAAAACAGGATTAATGAATTATCTGTAGAACAGATAGAGAGTCTAGCAGATGCTA
>NZ_BJCE01000607.1:0-325 GCF_005402885.1 Sphaerospermopsis reniformis | reverse complement strand
AAGTCGTAACAAGGTAGCCGTACCGGAAGGTGTGGCTGGATCACCTCCTTTTTAGGGAGACCTACCCATTTAGATATCGAAAGCAATGAGTAAATAGATACTAAACTGGTCTACTCTAGGTCGGTCGAGATTGGTTAGTTCTCTTTCAAAGTATTATTAAAGCTCTGGTCAAATTCAGCAACTAGGTAAACCCTAGACTGCTGGGTAAATACCAGCCAGAACCTTGAAAACTGCATAGTAACGCGAGGCAGTTCAGTAATCTAGTGCTTTAGCAGCAGATAACTGAAATGAAAAAGCCAATGTTAAGTGGTCAAGCTAATAAGGG
>NZ_BJCE01000606.1:0-327 GCF_005402885.1 Sphaerospermopsis reniformis | reverse complement strand
CTCTTGAAATCCCAAAAAATGCACACTTTTTCCGGTATACCCTTCAAAACCCTTGCACTAATTTCTGTGTTTATCAGCCTCTAACCTTTGATATATCAAGGTTTTAGGTTTATTCAGCAAACCCTAAGT
Source organism: Sphaerospermopsis reniformis (assembly GCF_005402885.1). Classification (NCBI taxonomy): domain Bacteria; kingdom Bacillati; phylum Cyanobacteriota; class Cyanophyceae; order Nostocales; family Aphanizomenonaceae; genus Sphaerospermopsis; species Sphaerospermopsis reniformis. The sequence goes on along the minus strand of NZ_BJCE01000606.1, from coordinate 198 downwards.
AGGAATTAAGTGCAAGGTTTTTCAGTTGCCACCTCATAAAAGCTGGCACTTTTTGAAAGCACTTCGGCTTACTTCGACACCGCCCTTCGACACCGCCCTTCGACACCGCCCTTCGACACCGCTCAGGACAGGCTCAGGACAGGCTCAGGACAGGCTCAGGACAGGCTCAGTACAAGTCGCTCAGTACAAGTCAAAATA
>NZ_BJCE01000605.1:0-332 GCF_005402885.1 Sphaerospermopsis reniformis | reverse complement strand
GAAATCCCAAAAAATGCACACTTTTTCCGGTATACCCTTCAAAACCCTTGCACTAATTTCTGTGTTTATCAGCCTCTAACCTTTGATATATCAAGGTTTTAGGTTTATTCAGCAAACCCTAAATAGATAAATAAAAACTGGAGTTTAAAAAACCCAGATAAAACAAAAACCTCCTCTAAATAAATAGAGGAGGCATTGTTGTTAAATTGTTGTTAAATATTAAACCTGGCATCGAGCTATTGTGACAGAGGGCAACCCCTCAACTATCGTCGCCGCAGCAGCGTTTCACCTCTGAGTTCGGGAAGGGATCAGTGTGGTTCCACCGCGCCATA
>NZ_BJCE01000604.1:0-339 GCF_005402885.1 Sphaerospermopsis reniformis | reverse complement strand
TACTCGTAAATCAAAGGTTTGAGGCTGATCAGGAGGAAAGAAAGTGCAAGATTTTTGAAGGGTATACCTTAAAAACTGTGCATTTTGGGTCTGATAAATTAGAAAATCTGGGGATAACAGATAGCTAGAACTATTCCCTATTCCCTATTCCCTATTCCCTGCCTCAACGAAGGGAATTTTTCAGCAAACCCTAGGTAGTATGAAGTGTGATCGCTGCTATATAAAACCTAGACAAAACTAGACTTTACTTTCTACTTCAACGGGAGCATGGGAGCAGTTATCCCTCAGTAGACTTTCACGCCTTAGCCAGACGCGATTGTGTTCCAATTAAGTTTCTGA
>NZ_BJCE01000603.1:0-341 GCF_005402885.1 Sphaerospermopsis reniformis | reverse complement strand
AGATTACCCAACGGTTATCTGCTGCTAGTTTCCCCCCGAAGGATAGCTCAAATTCTTCTGGTGCTGTGTCTTGTTGTTTTTGTTTGCGATACATTTTGATGCACCTTGATGCAAGGGTTTTTACCTACTTTACCCCTTTTCCTTGCACTTTGTTCCTCTGTTCTGCCCCCTAAACTCTTGTTTTATCTAGGTTTTGTGTTTATTCAGCAAACCCTATGTAATAATACCTGTTGACACAGTGCTAACCCTTGATTCCAAGCGTGTCTGGCTACTCCTGCGTGTTGCGCTAGTAGTGGTCGTTGTTGTTTGTTAACTTTGAGTTGGGTTTTGAATCCTAGTAG
>NZ_BJCE01000602.1:0-343 GCF_005402885.1 Sphaerospermopsis reniformis | reverse complement strand
ACCTTACTTGAAGGTAATGAAACCTTTACAGTCAGTTTAAGTAATCCTACGAGTGGTGCAATTATTAGTTCTACCAATGGTACAGCCAAAGGTACTATTAATAACGATGATTCTAGTCCTCAATTTAGTATTGCAGCAGCGTCAGCAACAGAAGGTAATAGTATCACTTTCACAGTTACTCGTACAGGTGATACTCAAGCTAACCAAACAGTAAACGTAGCCACATCCATAGCTAGTGGTGACACAGCAAGTGCAAATGACTTTACTGAAAAAACAGAAACTCTAACATTTGCACAAGGTGAAACAAGCAAGACTTTCACAGTTCAGACAACTCCAGACACCT
>NZ_BJCE01000601.1:0-346 GCF_005402885.1 Sphaerospermopsis reniformis | reverse complement strand
GCTGAAAAAGTCCCTTCGTTGAGGCAGGGAATAGGGAATAGGGAATAGGGAATAGTTTTAGCTATCTGTTATCCCCAGATTTTCTAATTTATCAGACCCAAAATGCACAGTTTTTAAGGTATACCCTGTAAAAGCTGGCACTTTTTTAACTTCCAGCAGGCTAAAACCCTTTACCTGTAAAGTTTTCATATTTATTCAGCAAGCCCTAGTTAGGGTTTACTGAATAAACCTAAAACCTTGATATATCAAAGGTTAGAGGCTGATAAACAGGAAAAAAGTGCAAGGGTTTTGAAGCGTATACCGGAAAAAGTGTGCATTTTTTGGGATTTCAAGAGATGGCAAAGAA
>NZ_BJCE01000600.1:0-349 GCF_005402885.1 Sphaerospermopsis reniformis | reverse complement strand
TTGAAATCCCAAAAAATGCACACTTTTTCCGGTATACCCTTCAAAACCCTTGCACTAATTTCTGTGTTTATCAGCCTCTAACCTTTGATATATCAAGGTTTTAGGTTTATTCAGCAAACCCTACATACAACAGTTTTCGGTGCTATGAAGTACAGATGTTAGTGATAAAACCATTGTGGCACAGGCATACTTCGACATGGTTCGACTTCGCTTAGTACAAGTTCACTAACCGTAGTTCGACTCCGCTCACTAACCGTAGTTCGACTCCGCTCACTAACCGTAGTTCGACTCCGCTCACTAACCGTAGTTCGACTCCGCTCACTAACCGTAGTTCGACTCCGCTCACTAA
>NZ_BJCE01000599.1:0-349 GCF_005402885.1 Sphaerospermopsis reniformis | reverse complement strand
CACTATCTAGTCCACAGGCTAACACGATCAATCTGACCGCTTCTTGTTTTAAATTAATCGCAGCGTTTAAATCTCTGTCAATCTCAAAGCCACAACTATCACATTTAAACACTCTTTGAGATAATGACAGTGATGATTTCTTTTCTCCACAACCCCTCAGTCTTGCTACTCGGATAAAATCTATCCACAATTACTAACTTACTACCATACAGTTGTGTTTTGTATTCTAGCTGCCTTCTGAATTGATAAAAGCCCATATCAGCTATAGCTTTTGATAATTTCCCATTTGCTAACATCCCAGATACATTCAAATCTTCTATCCCTATCACCGCGTGGTTTTTGCTGATAT
>NZ_BJCE01000598.1:0-350 GCF_005402885.1 Sphaerospermopsis reniformis | reverse complement strand
TTAATACTCCTGGTCGGTATTTTACCGCCCTTTTTTTTATTTTATCATCACCTGAATAAACATCCCGATTCTGACAATTATCAAAAAAAGTAAACGCACCTTGACTAAATAGCCAAAGTGCGATCGCCATTACCAGAAAAATCAAAATGAAAAATCAAAATCCTGAAAATCCTCAAATCCTGGATATCCTGATTCTGACAAATTCCATCAATCAACTATCACGTATCACCTTGACATTTTCTCTACAATGTTCCTCACTTCGTCAATACTTAAATTCAAAACCTGGGCAATTTGTTCTTGACTCAAACCTAATCCTACCAAACCAGGAACAGCTTCTAATTTAGCTTCGA
>NZ_BJCE01000597.1:0-351 GCF_005402885.1 Sphaerospermopsis reniformis | reverse complement strand
CCCCCTTCAACTCTAGGAATAAAGGTTTATGTCAGCAGGATTTGAAACTAAGTCAAGTGCTTCCAAGAAAAGAAATCATCATCAGGTAAAGCCAAGACAGGTGGCATCCATTGAAGCCATTCAACAAAGTTTAGTGGAAAATTTTGGAGACATAAAAGACAAGAGAGTAGAGCGAACAAAGAAACATCAACTAACCGATATCTTAGTGATTGCAATTCTAGCAGTCATAGCTGGAGCGCAAGGGTGGGAAGACATAGAGAACTACGGCATCAGCAAGCAGGAGTGGTTAGAAGAGTTTTTGGAATTACCAAATGGAATTCCCTCCGATGACACCTTCAGACGGGTATTTGA
>NZ_BJCE01000596.1:0-352 GCF_005402885.1 Sphaerospermopsis reniformis | reverse complement strand
TTAAGAAAAAGGGTAAACATGATTCTTTTACCTTAGATGGTGTCATAAAAATTGACTACAGAAAGGTAAAAGTACCCGTAATTGGTTGGATAAAAACTTATGAAATTCTCCCTACAGGATATAAACCAAAATCTGTCACCATCAGTAAACAAGCTGACAAGTGGCCATGTCTGCCGACAGGCAGGTTTATCTCTTGGAAAATAGAAGTTGAAGCCAATGAAACAGAGAAAAATCAAGAGTTTGTAGGAGTTGATTTAGGAATAAATCATCTAGCAATATTATCAACAGGAGAAATATTTAATGGAGTAAAAATCTATAAAAAGTATGAGAAAAAGTTAGCAAGAATGCAATA
>NZ_BJCE01000595.1:0-352 GCF_005402885.1 Sphaerospermopsis reniformis | reverse complement strand
CAACCAACATTGAAGGTCGAACAATGTACGGATGCCAACAAGTTCTTATTAAGTTCGATAAATCAACAACAGCAATCTTGGAGTACGTCTGCACAGAAGCTAAAAAACTAACAAATTGTGGTGTTTAAGCTGTTGTGCATTTAATTTGTATAAGTGGAACAGGCATCTTGCCTGTTAAACAAGAGTTCAGAATATTAGGATTATACAATTTAGCTGTGTAACTGCTTACTATTCTAGGCAGATGTACTTTAAAACTGGTTGTATTCCCAGTAGAGTGGATTTGCATAAACAACTAGGAACTTATCAGAAAAGCATTCATTATCAGGCATTGTATTCTGATACTTCCCAGCAA
>NZ_BJCE01000594.1:0-357 GCF_005402885.1 Sphaerospermopsis reniformis | reverse complement strand
TAATGAATGCGGGTGCGTCACTCTTAGAATTGAGCAACAGACAATATAAAATGTTGCTAGTAGTGGCAGAAGTTTATCGTCAACAACTATGGTTATATGAACATGAAAAACGGAGTATAGAAGACAGGATTGTCAGTTTAAGTCAACCACATATTCGTCCGATAGTCCGTGGTAAAGCCGCTAAAAACACGGAATTTGGGGCAAAGTTTTCCGCTAGTTATTTCAATGGTTATGTATTTTTAGACAATATTAGTTGGGATAACTTTAATGAATCAGGAGACTTAAAATCTCAAGTAGAAGCCTACAAAAATTACACCGGATATTATCCTGAATCGGTTCATGCGATGCACTGAGCGC
>NZ_BJCE01000593.1:0-358 GCF_005402885.1 Sphaerospermopsis reniformis | reverse complement strand
CTTGCAAATAATTTTACGTTGGCAGTAGAACTAAAACCATAATTATTATAATTTTGCAAATTTCCTAAGTTAATTTCACCAGTGGTACTTTCTACGGAAATATTACCAGAATCATAACCATTACCAGTGCTAACAATATCACCCGCAGTAATGTTACCACTTGCAAACCATTTTACGTTGGCAGTAGAACTAAAACCATAATTATTATAATTTTGCAAATTTCCTAATTTGATTTCACCAGTGGTACTTTCTACGGAAATATTACCAGAATCATAACCATTACCAGCGCTAAAAATATTACCCGCAGTAATGTTACCACTTGCAAACAATTTTACGTCGCCAGTAGAACTAAAACCAT
>NZ_BJCE01000592.1:0-358 GCF_005402885.1 Sphaerospermopsis reniformis | reverse complement strand
CTCTCTCAGTATAAGCTGTGAATAGTGAATAGACAGCACGCCTGTGAGCAACATGAGTAAAGCATACCCCAGCAATCTGACTCGTGACCAGTATGAATTGATAAGTGACATGATTCCAGAACCAAAACCAGGAGGTCGTCGGCGTGAAGTCGATATGTGGGAAATCCTGAACGCGATATTTTATGTGTTGGTAGAAGGATTCAGATGGCGGAGTTTGCCTGGGGATTTTCCAGCATGGCAGACAGTGTACACATATTTCCGCAATTGGCGGAAGGATGGAACATGGTTGCGTATCCACGATAGCCTACGAGATTGGACAAGGATTGAAATCGAACGTCATTCTTTACCGTCTGAGGCG
>NZ_BJCE01000591.1:0-362 GCF_005402885.1 Sphaerospermopsis reniformis | reverse complement strand
TCCCTTGGCTCATTAGTGAAATTGATGTTTTAGTGAAGTTTAGACAACAAAAACTTATCTTTATTTCTGCTTGACTACCCACTCAATTCTCCTCAAGGTTTTTTTCGACTTTTTCAGCAAACCCTAGATATTCCAAATGCTTCGACCTGCCCCCATAAATAAGTTCCATAATTTCTTTTCTGGAGATGTCTAATTAATATCTGTACCTCATTGATCTGCAATCTGCTATACTTGCCAGGGTAAGAGCATCTCAATCAGGCTTGACATAAGGGCTTATCGGAATCTAATGTAGAGTCAATGAAACAAGAACTGAGAACTTGAATCATGTAATCGTTATCCATAGCAGTGCGTTTCATTTTTTG
>NZ_BJCE01000590.1:0-362 GCF_005402885.1 Sphaerospermopsis reniformis | reverse complement strand
TATTCTAGCTGCCTTCTGAATTGATAAAAGCCCATATCAGCTATAGCTTTTGATAATTTCCCATTTGCTAACATCCCAGATACATTCAAATCTTCTATCCCTATCACCGCGTGGTTTTTGCTGATATGGGTGGTGATTTTGTGTAATGTATCTTTTCTGATGTTGGCTATTTTTTGGTGTAATCTCGCTATTTTGATTTGGGCTTTTCTATAGTTATTTGAACCTACTTTTTTATGACGGTTCAAATATTGCATTCTTGCTAACTTTTTCTCATACTTTTTATAACTTTTTACTCCATCAAATACTTCTCCTGTTGATAATATTGCTAGATGATTTATTCCTAAATCAACTCCTACAAACTC
>NZ_BJCE01000589.1:0-371 GCF_005402885.1 Sphaerospermopsis reniformis | reverse complement strand
AATTTATCAACAAATAGACTGGAGTAAAACACCAATTTCCCTAGACAAAGAACTAGAACAAATTACAGCTACCTCTAACACAGAAAAACGCTATGCTGATAAATTATATCAAGTGTGGTTACTAGATAACACAGAAATTTGGATATTAATTCACATCGAAGTACAAAGTCAATACGATGAAGAATTTTCCCAAAGAATGTATATCTATAACTACCGATCCTTTGATTTATACCATAAACCAGTAGTTAGTTTAGCCATATTAGGAGATGAAAGCAAAACATGGCGACCTAATAGTTATCAATATGGTTTAGGTAAGAGTGAGGTTGTGTGTAAATTTGATACAGTCAAACTCATAGATTACAAATGGGAAG
>NZ_BJCE01000588.1:0-380 GCF_005402885.1 Sphaerospermopsis reniformis | reverse complement strand
GAGTTTGTAGGAGTTGATTTAGGAATAAATCATCTAGCAATATTATCAACAGGAGAAGTATTTGATGGAGTAAAAAGTTATAAAAAGTATGAGAAAAAGTTGGCAAGAATGCAATATTTGAACCGTCATAAAAAAGTAGGTTCAAATAACTATAGAAAAGCCCAAATCAAAATAGCAAGATTACACCAAAAAATAGCCAACATCAGAAAAGATACATTACACAAAATTACTACCCATATCAGCAAAAACCACGCGGTGATAGGGATAGAAGATTTGAATGTATCTGGGATGTTAGCAAATGGGAAATTATCAAAAGCTATAGCCGATATGGGCTTTTATCAATTCAGAAGGCAGCTAGAATATAAAACACAACTGTATGG
>NZ_BJCE01000587.1:0-384 GCF_005402885.1 Sphaerospermopsis reniformis | reverse complement strand
AGTGTGCATTTTTGGGGATTTCAAGAGATGGCAAAGAAATTTTCAAATCTCCTCCTGACTCCTGACTCCTGACTCCTGACTCCTGACTCCTATGCCCTCACGGAAAGACTTTCTCAGCAACCCCTAACTAGAACACCGATTCATTAATCGTAAGGGCGAAGCATTCGGACAGAATATAAACTGGTTTCAGCGATAGGTTATCACCCGAATGCTTCGCCCCTACAAGAAACAGAAAAAATTTTTAACACCCACTTACTTAGGGTTTGCTGAATAAACCTAAAACCTTGATGTATCAAAGGTTAGAGGCTGATAAACACAGAAATTAGTGCAAGGGTTTTGAAGGGTATACCGGAAAAAGTGTGCATTTTTGGGGATTTCAAGAGA
>NZ_BJCE01000586.1:0-388 GCF_005402885.1 Sphaerospermopsis reniformis | reverse complement strand
CCCCTAGCGCGTTTTGGGTACATATGTATATAATTGGTAATATTTTTCATCTTTGGTAGAACCACGGTATATTTTCCATTTACCGTTCTACCATTTTTCCGTTATATATTTCGGACAGGTCTAATATATACTAGAAATGTTTCTATCAAGCTTTTAGTATATCTATGTCACAACAATTACTAGACCTTTTGAAAAGCCATGCCCAGGAACTTTCTCAAACAACTACTCGTGAACAGGCTATCCAATTAGTACAAGATATAGCAATACCTTAGCCAAAAAAAGAGTATAAAAAGAGGGCTGATGTAGTAGAGTTATAGTCTTCCACAACGATAACTCGAAAGCCACACACAGCCCATGTTTGATATCTTAACACTCTTGCAATGCCTCC
>NZ_BJCE01000585.1:0-389 GCF_005402885.1 Sphaerospermopsis reniformis | reverse complement strand
ATATTGTACCTCATGTAGATGGAATGTGCTGTATCTCTCCGGTAATTGAATGTGGGTAATTTGAAACCCTTTCTAGAACACCGATTCATTAATCGTAAGGGCGTATAGCATTCGGACGGAATATGAACTGGTTTCAGCGATAGGTTATCACCCGAATGCTTCGCCCCTACAACTTATGACAAATTAATACATTCTATTTTGGAGAGGTCTAATATATCTAGCTTTTGTCTTTATTCAGCAAGCCCTAATTATTGATTTATTATTTATTTAGGGTTTGCTGAATAAACTTAAAACCTTGATAAATCAAGGGTTTCAGGTGGAAAATCAGGAAAAAAGTGCAAGGGTTTTGAAGGGTATACCGGAAAAAGTGTGCATTTTTTGGGATTTCA
>NZ_BJCE01000584.1:0-392 GCF_005402885.1 Sphaerospermopsis reniformis | reverse complement strand
AGAAACTTAATTGGAACACAATCGCGTCTGGCTAAGGCGTGAAAGTCTACTGAGGGATAACTGCTCCCATGCTCCCGTTGAAGTAGAAAGTAAAGTCTAGTTTTGTCTAGGTTTTATATAGCAGTAATAAAATTAGAGCGAAGTTAAGCTGTTGTGCCTTTAACTTGAATAATTAATACAAGCAAGATGCTTGTGCTACTGTAAGTTCAGGTTTTTCGATTATACAGTTTAGCTAGTTTTAGGGATAGTTTGTTGGGTTTTGTTCCTTAACCCAACCTTGTATCTTAGAGGTATGTTAGAGGAAGTGGTAGACCGTCCCAACCTTGGTCAGAAAAGACCGCTTCGTAGCAAGGATCACCACAACAATCTCCATGACAGAACTCGAACAGTCG
>NZ_BJCE01000583.1:0-395 GCF_005402885.1 Sphaerospermopsis reniformis | reverse complement strand
ACATGACCACCACCATTATTTCTGACTGTAGTTCTAATATCTGCGGGGACATTATCCAGATTTTGCAGTAGTTGTTCAACAGTTTTGTTTTTCAGTTCTGGGTATTTGTCCAAAGCTTTATTTAAGTTATTCACATAAGCTGCATGATGTTTATCGTGATGAAACTGCATTGTTCTTGCATCAATATGTGGTTCTAGGGCATCATAAGCGTAGGGTAAAGGAGGTAGTTCAATAGTTGATATTCTGGGGGGAGAAGTTTCCGCAGCAGCGCAACTATCGAGAAGAAAAGCACCCGCACTAGCACCCAGTAAAACCAAGAAATGACGACGATTTAAACTCATAAGTCTTTTTGCAGTTGGTAGATTTGCACACTGTTTTAGATCATAACTGCAAAA
>NZ_BJCE01000582.1:0-398 GCF_005402885.1 Sphaerospermopsis reniformis | reverse complement strand
TTCCAAGAGCGAATACGACAAGAATCCTCAGCAAAAGTACAATCAAGAATCCAGTGAGCTTGGTTCTCAATTCCCCAATGTTTACGGATGGCTCGACCTAAAAGTTGAGCATCACTGGGTAAAGAAGAGAGATAAAATTGAACCTCACGAGTAGTTTGATTCCAAAGACGACGCTCCCGAACAACCATCACTACACTTTGGAGTCCAGCCCAGATTTTGGGTTGGTAAAGTTCACCAAGAGCCGAAACTGGAACAGACCAAACTTGACGGATTTCCGTACGGTGATGTCCTTTTTCAATGCGGTGGTCATAACTGACATCAATACCTTGAAAAGAGAGTGAAGATGCTGTTTCAAACCATTGTTTTACCTGATTGTAGAGAGTTGGGTGATTTGCCTT
>NZ_BJCE01000581.1:0-404 GCF_005402885.1 Sphaerospermopsis reniformis | reverse complement strand
TCAGAAACCAAGTATCCGCGATGGAAACATTTTGTTTGAGTCGTGGGTTAGCTGTTGATGATTGGGTTTCAGAGATTGGAGGCGGATTAAACTTTAAAAGAAAAAAGTTTTTATCAATTATGTTATCTACTCCAAAGAAATCAAGGATCATCTCAAAAATGCTATTGACAAACCTGTACAAGATATGTCAGTTTTAGACAGCAAAGAAATACAGTGTTGAGGTCGAGCAATGCTTTTATCTATCAAAACAAAACTCAAGTTAAACAAAACCCAGGAAATATTAATGGCTAAACACGCTGGTATAGCAAGGTTTACCTATAATTGGGGTTTAGCTACTTGGGCTTCTTTGCATAAAGATGGATTAAAGCCAAACAAATATATCCTCAAAAAATTCTTTAATAACC
>NZ_BJCE01000580.1:0-405 GCF_005402885.1 Sphaerospermopsis reniformis | reverse complement strand
GTAGAAAGATTCATAACCAAGAAGGAAATAGCAATAGAAGTTAAAGAAGTATGAGGCAATTTAGCCATGACTCTACCCAGGCTAAATCTTCGTTTACCTTGTCCGAATTTACCCTCAATAGAATTACGAACCCGTTCATCATCAATAGCTTGTTTCTTTGTTTCTTTGCTGACATTTTTAGGTGGTCTACCCAGTGGAGTACCACTAATTCTAATTCCTCTTTCCTTACACCAAGCTCTATTTTCCCTGTTGCGGTAAATTTTATCTACACTTCGACTGCGCTCAGTGCATCGCATGAACCGATTCAGGATAATATCCGGTGTAATTTTTGTAGGCTTCTACTTGAGATTTTAAGTCTCCTGATTCATTAAAGTTATCCCAACTAATATTGTCTAAAAATACATA
>NZ_BJCE01000579.1:0-412 GCF_005402885.1 Sphaerospermopsis reniformis | reverse complement strand
GCTACGCTGCACTTCGTGAACGCTAGGGTGAAGTTTGGGAAATAAATGGGTCAATAAAGTAATAACCCAAGTAGCCGGTAGAGATTCAAATGGAAAGAAAGTCATCAAAAATTGACTCCTGGAATGCAGAAGCGACGGTCAGTAATAATGAAATTACAAGTATGAATAGTAACTGATTAGATAAATGCTTCTTGCAGGGTGAAGGCAAAAATAAATGCCTGAACTTTCAGTAAAAACCCTTGATAGGTGACAGCATGAATGGATTTGGTAAAATCAATTGTAATTGAACTAAATACGGTTTCAATATAATGACGAGTATGTTGTTTTATATATTGAATCCAAGGAGGATCTGGACGTTTAGATTTTTGTTTCCGCATCACTTTCAAACTAATTTGACTCGTGTGTTCTAGGT
>NZ_BJCE01000578.1:0-416 GCF_005402885.1 Sphaerospermopsis reniformis | reverse complement strand
GAGCTTGTCCTAAGTTGACAATTTAATAGACAAACCTGTACACTCATAGACAAACCTATGAGTGACTTTATGTTTAAACCTCATGAATTTGCTAAAAAAATCGGAGTTTCAGTCAAGACCTTGCAAAGATGGGATGTTGAAGGAAGACTTCCAGCCAAAAGAACATTGTCGGGGCATCGTTTTTATACTGAAGATGATTTACTGATTACCCAGGGATGAAAACCTGTAGACTCAAAACGAAAAGTAGTTGTTTATTGTAGAGTTTCTTCGAGTAGCCAAAAACCCGAACTCAGAAACCAAGTATCCGCGATGGAAACATTTTGTTTGAGTCGTGGGTTAGCTGTTGATGATTGGGTTTCAGAGATTGGAGGCGGATTAAACTTTAAAAGAAAAAAGTTTTTATCAATTATGTTATC
>NZ_BJCE01000577.1:0-418 GCF_005402885.1 Sphaerospermopsis reniformis | reverse complement strand
AGAAACTTAATTGGAACACAATCGCGTCTGGCTAAGGCGTGAAAGTCTACTGAGGGATAACTGCTCCCATGCTCCCGTTGAAGTAGAAAGTAAAGTCTAGTTTTGTCTAGGTTTTATATAGCAGAATATTAGAGAATATTAACTTTTGGCTTTTGGCTTTTGGCTTTTGGCTTTTGCGATTCATATCATGTCCGGTGGAACACTTACGATCTCTGTCAACAATAGGTGATTTTTGGACTAACCGATACAAAAAGCTGATTGCTGTTAACTGATAGCTGAATGCTTACCCCAAAACAAAAATACCCCCCATTACTGGAGGGTATTTTCTTATTTAACTAAGCTTATTAAACCCAGTTTCAGATTAACCGTTGATTGCAGGAGCAGTCAAAGCAACAGGAGCAACTTCACCAGCAGCTAA
>NZ_BJCE01000576.1:0-421 GCF_005402885.1 Sphaerospermopsis reniformis | reverse complement strand
CAGTTCACCCTTGAAGGTCATAGTAGTTCGGTATACGCAGTTGCAGTGACAGCAGACAATCAACGGGTGATTTCTGGTTCTTGGGACAATACTGTCAAGGTGTGGAATTTACAGACCGGGGAAGAACAGTTCACCCTTGAAGGTCATAGTGATTCGGTAACAGCAGTTGCAGTCACAGCAGACAATCAACGGGTGATTTCTGGTTCATCTGACAATACTGTCAAGGTGTGGAATTTACAGACCGGGGAAGAACTGTTCACCTTTAAAGGTCATAGTGATAGGGTAAACGCAGTTGCAGTGACAGCAGACAATCAACGGGTGATTTCTGGTTCTGATGACAATACTGTCAAGGTGTGGAATTTACAGACCGGGGAAGAACAGTTCACCCTTGAAGGTCATAGTAGTTCGGTATACGCAGTTG
>NZ_BJCE01000575.1:0-432 GCF_005402885.1 Sphaerospermopsis reniformis | reverse complement strand
TTTGTGAAGTCAGTGGGTCAATAAAGTAATAAAATCCCCTCCAGTCAGAAAAAAGGAGGGGAGTATGTTAAAAGAAATAATTGCCATCTATGCTATCACGGATGACTTGTTGAAAGCGATTGGACATGAAGAAGATAGTCGTAGAGTCATGAGTGATGCAGAAATTATCACAACGGCTGTATGTGCAGCGATATTCTTTAATGGCAACCATAGTAAGGCTTGTACTTACATGAAAGAACATGGTTTGATTCCAAATATGTTAGATAAATCACGATTTAACAGGAGATTGCACGGAGTTTTTATGTTAATGAACGATTTATTTCATCAAATGGGAATGATACTGAAAGAAATTAGTGATGATATTGAGTATCTTTTAGACTCATTTCCAGTACCTATGTGTGATAATATCCGCATTTTTAATGTCAAGTTAAT
>NZ_BJCE01000574.1:0-439 GCF_005402885.1 Sphaerospermopsis reniformis | reverse complement strand
GCACCTTGCTTATCTCCTAAATCATCACGGACATTTCCCCGGCCGATGTAGGCATTGGCATAGTTAGGATTAATCTTGATAGCTTGGTTGTAATCATCTATAGCACCTTGCTTATCTCCTAATTCATCACGGACAATTCCCCGGCCGATGTAGGCATTGGCATAGTTAGGATTAATCTTGATAGCTTGGTTGTAATCATCTATAGCACCTTGCTTATCTCCTAATTCATTACGGACAATTCCCCGGTTGTAGTAGGCATCGGCATAGTTAGGATTAAACTTGATAGCTTGGTTGTAATCATCTATAGCACCTTGCTTATCTCCTAAATCATCACGGACATTTCCCCGGCCGATGTAGGCATTGGCATAGTTAGGATTAATCTTGATAGCTTGGTTGTAATCATCTATAGCACCTTGCTTATCTCCTAATTCATCACGGA
>NZ_BJCE01000573.1:0-440 GCF_005402885.1 Sphaerospermopsis reniformis | reverse complement strand
TGAAGATGCTGTTTCAAACCATTGTTTTACCTGATTGTAGAGAGTTGGGTGATTTGCCTTTAGTGCTAAAACATAATCTGCTTTTTTATCAATAATCTTGTTGGCAATCTCGGTTTGAGTCCCCATTGCATCAATGGTGATGATAGAGCCTGTGATATCCAATAACTCTAATAATGCCGGAATTGCTGTAATCTCGTTGGATTTATCTTCTACTTTCATCTGTGCCAAGACCAAATTCTGTTCACTTGCCCAGGCACTAATGACATGCAATGCTGATTTCCCTTGATTTCGGTCGTAAGAACCCCTAATTGTCTTTCCGTCTATGGGAATTATTTCTCCTCCCATGTTTGTCACTAGGGTTTCTATCCATCTGCTGAAACAACGATTTAATTCTTCGGGATTGATGAACTCAAATACCCGTCTGAAGGTGTCATCGGAGG
>NZ_BJCE01000572.1:0-444 GCF_005402885.1 Sphaerospermopsis reniformis | reverse complement strand
GGTTATATGAGAATTGGTTGTGCTTTTTTCATTTTCCGCTATGGGGGTGTCTGTTCTTACAGGCATCCCTTGATTTTTTTGCAGTCCCTTTCACTAATGATCGCTCTCTTTTAGTCTAAAGTCCAGATCTAAACCACTACAATTTTTGAGCCAGTCACCCTATGCAGCTACGACTTTCTTTTCAGGATTTACGCAACTAGCACTACTTTATTCACCCACTGCCTTCACAAAGTACAGCCTTAGCGATCACTCTTCCCCATAACTAGCAACTTGGGTTAGTACCATTACCAGTCAGCGATAATTGTTGTAAATTCATCCCTGGTACTATCAGCGATTCATAGTAATAGGAAGGAACTAATTTATCAGCAATTAATTTCGTATCTTCCAAGTCATAAATTAGGTATTTTCTGATTTTTTCCCATCCTTGAGAACCTGCACCTTCAC
>NZ_BJCE01000571.1:0-451 GCF_005402885.1 Sphaerospermopsis reniformis | reverse complement strand
TCAATAAATGAGATAAATTCCTAATAAACATTTTATAGTTCCTTTGAACTAAAATCCTGAAAACCCTTACCAAACAATGTTTTTGGAGATAATTATTTTTTTATTCTCCGCTTATGCGGAATGTGAGTTAAATAATTAGAAAGCAAATTATGCTTAATTTGATAAATATAGGACTTACGCAAGATGTGACTGAAAACCTTATTCTTGCTTAGGGGTAATTCATGAATTACCCCTACTTTCGTTCCCTTTTGCGTAAGTCCTGTATTTAATAGGACAACTAAAACGTCCAGATATTGCTATGTCAATGGTTTAGTCTTTAGGCGGTCGGTGCAGCGTAGCCGCACCATCGCTTGTGCCAGTTGCGTAAGTCCTATGATTCAATAACATCTTCATTATTGCAGTACACATATACTAATAATTAGCGATCGCTGTGCCAGTTGCGTAAGTCCTG
>NZ_BJCE01000570.1:0-452 GCF_005402885.1 Sphaerospermopsis reniformis | reverse complement strand
TGCACCCTATAAATATCTGCTTAATAACTGTATACTATTCTCAATAAGCACCAGATTTTTTCAGAGGGTCTATCACCTCAAACCTTTTCCCTATCTTGGTTTCAACTTGCTTGTCGCCCCCTCAAGTTTAGCACTTTGTCAACAGGTATTATTACATAACAAACTTAATCCTCAAGACAAAATCAAATTTCCCACAGCTATAGATTTACATAAATGGTTAGTAGCAGCCATTAAATCTACCCTTCCTTGGTATTATGAAGTTTCTAAATGCGCCCCTCAATACGCATTAAGATATCTGTCAGATGCCTTTAAATCCTTCTTCAAAAAAAGTAAAGGCTTTCCTAAATTCAAGAAAAAAGGGAGACAGGATTCTTTTACCTTAGATGGGGCAATTCATATTGACTATAGAAAAATCAAAGTCCCTGTAATTGGCTGGCTAAAAACTTATGAAA
>NZ_BJCE01000569.1:0-454 GCF_005402885.1 Sphaerospermopsis reniformis | reverse complement strand
AGTGTGCATTTTTGGGGATTTCAAGAGATGGCAAAGAAATTTTCAAATCTCCTCCTGACTCCTGACTCCTGACTCCTGACTCCTGACTCCTATGCCCTCACGGAAAGACTTTCTCAGCAACCCCTAAGTAAATTTTAGTATTCTGCACCTAACGACCTTTCTATTGCGCGTCTAATGTAGCGTTGATAAGGAATACCTTCTTTTTTTGAAACAGATTTAACAGCCTCTAACATCTCTTCAGACATTCTTACACTAACACTTTTGTCTTTAGGTTTAAATTCAAAAGTTACAGGCTTAAAGTTTTCAGGATGAAGATACTCTGATAAATCACCGATACAAAAAAGCTAACTAATGCTAACAAAAGTTGGCTTTTTCTTCCTGTTTCACCCTAGCAGTGTCGGCACTATCTAGTCCACAGGCTAACACGATCAATCTGACCGCTTCTTGTTTTAAA
>NZ_BJCE01000568.1:0-467 GCF_005402885.1 Sphaerospermopsis reniformis | reverse complement strand
AAAGAACCGTGCATTGCAGAGAACAAGCTACCACCGAATACACCAGCTACACCTAACATGTGGAAGGGGTGCATCAAGATGTTGTGTTCTGCTTGGAACACGATCATGAAGTTGAATGTACCGGAGATACCTAAAGGCATACCATCGGAGAATGAACCTTGACCGATGGGGTAGATCAAGAATACTGCGGTTGCTGCTGCTAAAGGTGCAGAGAAAGCTACACAGATCCAAGGACGCATACCTAAGCGGTAAGAAAGTTCCCATTCACGACCTAAGTAGCAAGCTACTCCGATCAAGAAGTGGAAAATTACCAATTGGTAAGGACCACCGTTATACAACCACTCATCTAAGGAAGCTGCTTCCCATATTGGGTAGAAGTGTAAACCGATAGCGTTAGAGGAAGGAACAACTGCACCAGAGATGATGTTGTTTCCGTAGATTAATGAACCTGCAACGGGTTCACGGAT
>NZ_BJCE01000567.1:0-480 GCF_005402885.1 Sphaerospermopsis reniformis | reverse complement strand
AGCTGATGGTAAATATATTCCTGGTAATAGTTCACCAACCTTTGCTAATTTATCTTTAAATACAGAAGTGCCTCAGTTTTTAGCTTCTAGCTTAGAAATAGGTGAAATGGCAATGATTAGGAATTTTAGAAGTTGGATAAAAACGCAAGTATAAAATATTAAATAAATGTCAGAATTAGGATATCCAGGATTTGAGGATTTACAGGATTACTATTAAAAATAGTCCAGAAAAATCGTTATTATAAAAGTGATATAATAGAATAATTAACAATGCGAGGTGAATTTATATGGTAACTCTAGCACCTACTCACAGCGACACTCACACCAATAGCGTCATCCTCCATAATATTTCCTGGAATACTTTTGAAAGGATTTTATTAGAAACAGGTGATACTCGCAATAACAGGTTTACTTATAATCAGGGAATCTTAGAAATTATGACTCCATTAATGCCCCATGAACATAATAAAAGATTGATAG
>NZ_BJCE01000566.1:0-490 GCF_005402885.1 Sphaerospermopsis reniformis | reverse complement strand
GACATTTTCTCTACAATGTTCCTCACTTCGTCAATACTTAAATTCAAAACCTGGGCAATTTGTTCTTGACTCAAACCTAATCCTACCAAACCAGGAACAGCTTCTAATTTAGCTTCGAGTTTTCCTTGTTCTAAACCTTGTTCTAAACCTTGTTCTAAACCTTGTTCTAAACCTTGTTCTAAACCTTGTTCTAAACCTTCCTCTAAACCTTCCTCACGTGCTTCTTGATAAAACCTAGTTTGTTTTAAATCACTTAGTCCAAACATTGATTCTATTTCCTCCCTATTCATTCTTGGAAATTTATAAATTAAAATTGTCTCGATAATGTCTAATATTTGTTGTTGTTTGGGTTGAGACTTAACCTCTTGTTTGGTACGGTTAATTAACTCCCTAGCTTGGGTGATAGCTTTTTCTTCATTGGTAATGATTAGTTTAATTGTAGCAATCCCAATGGGTAATGATGTTGTTTCTTCAATTTCATCTAAATAAA
>NZ_BJCE01000565.1:0-494 GCF_005402885.1 Sphaerospermopsis reniformis | reverse complement strand
GTTTTCTAGCAATTAATTCCGCAATAATTTCTCTGGTTTCCCGTTGGGTTTCTGGATCATATACAAGTAACTGCTGTTGTAAAAAAGCATCAAGAACTTCTTTTTTATCTGATTCAGGTAACACTGCCGCATTCCAAGCAATGGCAGCCAAACTAAAAAAAGCCTTTAATTCTTTTAAATTGTCTATGGAATCCATATAGGGTGCTATAAAATCTTTCATAACTTCCGACATTTTGATTGCACCCTTGGGTTCTATAAGCATATTTGCTGCTAGTTCTCCAAAAACGCCCTCTGTCATTTTAGTTCTGAGTGCTTCCAGATGTTTTCGTCTCTTCTGAGAACTTTGTTTTTCTTGCATCAACTCCTTAAAATCTCTGGACTTTCTTGCCATAATTACACCCTTTTGGTATTTCTACAATTCTTAGACTTCTTGCATAACATCACTTATGTTGCATTCAGATTTTATAATAATCTTTCGTGGGAAGTTTTGTCTA
>NZ_BJCE01000564.1:0-500 GCF_005402885.1 Sphaerospermopsis reniformis | reverse complement strand
ATATGTGTTAAAAGTATGCAGATGATGAAATAACCATCGGCATTTTTTCCGGGCTATACTAACAGTAACTATCTCTAGCCCTGATGATTACGTCAAGTCTGGCTGAAATGAGAACATCCTCAAAGCCCGACACAGACTGCCTTTTTAATTTTCGGACAGGTCTATTTTATCATTTTTTGTCTGAATCAGGTCGTTATCGAGCGAAGTCGAGATAATGTCCAGGATTATAGGATTTATGACTAACGTCACGCTTCGCTATCAGGATGGGATTTTTATAATTTTATAAGATTATCTTTTTTTGTATTCTTGATGATTTTATATTATTTTGATAATTTATAAACAACATCCCGTACATCCTCAAATCCTGGTGATCCCTTACCGGGTGACAAGGGGGTTGAAGATGAGATGTGGCAATAATTTGAGAAAATAGTGGAGTAAAAAAAATAGGGGCAATGAGGCCCCATCAAAACAAAATGTTACCACAATCATATCAAACAATT
>NZ_BJCE01000563.1:0-501 GCF_005402885.1 Sphaerospermopsis reniformis | reverse complement strand
AAAGGTGAGGGTGTCTTTTTCTACATATTCTAATATTTCTGGTAGAAACAGTTCTATAAATTCCCAAAAGAATGTTTGGATTAATTCTTTAAATAGTCTATCGTGGTCTATCATGGGTTTTGTGGTAGAGAATAGGGAACGGGTTTAAAAATG
This sequence comes from Sphaerospermopsis reniformis, assembly GCF_005402885.1. NCBI lineage: Bacteria > Bacillati > Cyanobacteriota > Cyanophyceae > Nostocales > Aphanizomenonaceae > Sphaerospermopsis > Sphaerospermopsis reniformis. The sequence goes on along the minus strand of NZ_BJCE01000563.1, from coordinate 348 downwards.
TTTTAGCATCAGGTTTTATAATTACAGGTTTGATTTATTTACAGCAATTTCCGTTATTATGAGGTACAGATATTAATGATAAAACCCTTGTAGCACAGGCACACTTCGACATAGTTCGACTCCGCTCACTAACCGCTCAGTACAAGTCTTGCCTGTTCTGTACATCATGTAGATGAAATATGCTGTAAATATTTTAAATTGGTTGGGTAGAACAAAGTGAAACCCAACCTACAATTAAGTTATTTTAAGTTATTTTTGTTGGTCTAACCAGTTAATTAAATTATCTACAGATTGGAAATCAAAAATAGCATCTGCTAGACTCTCTATCTGTTCTACAGATAATTCATT
>NZ_BJCE01000562.1:0-501 GCF_005402885.1 Sphaerospermopsis reniformis | reverse complement strand
GCAGTGTTACCTGAATCAGATAAAAAAGAAGTTCTTGATGCTTTTTTACAACAGCAGTTACTTGTATATGATCCAGAAACCCAACGGGAAACCAGAGAAATTATTGCGGAATTAATTGCTAGAAAACGCCAGCATTTTTCACATATTAAACGACTGATTATGGATTTTGATGTGACACAATCTGGACAAAGATATGATATTTCTGTGGCTTCAACTTTGTTGGAAACCGAGTGACAGAAGGCGTTAACCCCCGGATTTCTCACAAAGAAAAAGAAAAAAATGGTCAAAAACTGAGAAAATGTATATGTAACCCAAGTTGCTAGTTATGAGGAAGAGCGATAGCTACGCTGCACTTCGTGAACGCCAGGGGGGAATTTGTGAAGTCAGTGGGTCAATAAAGTAATAAAATCCCCTCCAGTCAGAAAAAAGGAGGGGAGTATGTTAAAAGAAATAATTGCCATCTATGCTATCACGGATGACTTGTTGAAAGCGATTGGACAT
>NZ_BJCE01000561.1:0-505 GCF_005402885.1 Sphaerospermopsis reniformis | reverse complement strand
TTTTAATAATTCTAGTCCAGTTTCTTCCTTTAATTCTCGACAAACTGCACTAGCAATATCCTCTCCCCAGTCTATCATTCCTCCCGGTAAAGACCAACAACCATCATCACTGCGACGAATCAAAACAATTCTACCATCAGGTAAAATGGGAATCACGCTAGTACCAGTAATGGGATGGCGGAAAATAATACCCAATACTGTTTTTCCAACGTGCCATAAGCTACCAATAGATTTAATTAATGAACTAAAAAAAGCCAGAATGTTCAATCTTCAAATTCTTATTTTGTAATTGTTAATTGGCGAACACTTGATAGAAATGTAACTCACAAAAGATGATTTTCGTTTTTTTTATACAACTCTATCAAGTATTAGGTTTATTATTCTGCTATATAAAACCTAGACAAAACTAGACTTTACTTTCTACTTCAACGGGAGCATGGGAGCAGTTATCCCTCAGTAGACTTTCACGCCTTAGCCAGACGCGATTGTGTTCCAATTAAGTTTC
>NZ_BJCE01000560.1:0-507 GCF_005402885.1 Sphaerospermopsis reniformis | reverse complement strand
AAAATTCCTAATCATTGCCATTTCACCTATTTCTAAGCTAGAAGCTAAAAACTGAGGCACTTCTGTATTTAAAGATAAATTAGCAAAGGTTGGTGAACTATTACCAGGAATATATTTACCATCAGCTAAACTATAAATTTGCATTACAGGTTCATCATAACGCCAAACTTCAGGAACACCTAAAGCTAAATAAATTGGTAACTTATCAATAGAAGAACTAGCATAATCAACTTCGATAACTAAATCAGGTGGAGGATCTTGGGTTAAATCTAAACTGGTTTTATTTCTCATGATTGGTTCATTTTGAATATAGAAACTAGAATCAGGTTCTACACCCCTAGCTAAATCTTCTCTTTTACAAGTTAATGAACCTGTGCTTTTAACGTTCAGATTTAACTCTTCAACTAAAGTATCAATGAGTTTTTCTATCAATCTTTTATTATGTTCATGGGGCATTAATGGAGTCATAATTTCTAAGATTCCCTGATTATAAGTAAACCTGTTATT
>NZ_BJCE01000559.1:0-517 GCF_005402885.1 Sphaerospermopsis reniformis | reverse complement strand
ATTATATACATATGTACCCAAAACGCGCTAGGGGTATACTGGGAATCAGCTATGATCAATTTATTTCATTGATGGAGGTGGCGAAGTTAACTCATCAGGAGCAAAAAGCGCTCTTAGAAAAAAATAAACGACGTGTTAATGCAGCAGGTGGTGGACGTAAACCAAAATTAAAAATTGAAGAAGAAATATGCCTGACACTATTTTATCTCAGGCAAATGCCAACATTTGAAGTATTAGGATTACAGTTTGGTATTTCCAAGACAGAAGCAAATGATACATTTCATTACTGGCTAGGAATATTGAGGAAGATTTTACCATCTAGTATGCTAGAACAATTAGAAAATCAGGAGGGAGATTATGCAATTGCTCAGGAAATATTACAGGATTTTGAGTTAATTGTAGATAGCTTTGAGCAAGCTATAGAAAGACCTGAAGACAATGATGAGCAAAAAAGATACTATTCGGGAAAGAAGAAATATCACTCATTTAAAAATCAAGTTGTCACCATGCCAAAAGG
>NZ_BJCE01000558.1:0-523 GCF_005402885.1 Sphaerospermopsis reniformis | reverse complement strand
GTGAAGTTGCTCCTGTTGCTTTGACTGCTCCTGCAATCAACGGTTAATCTGAAACTGGGTTTAATAAGCTTAGTTAAATAAGAAAATACCCTCCAGTAATGGGGGGTATTTTTGTTTGTTTTTTAGTAGCAGGTTCACTGTTAATTATCCATTATTGAAGGGCTTGACAATTTCAGTGAAATCATCTGTAGCAATCCTAAATCATTTATAAGAAAATATCATAGTAAAAATACCATTTTCGGTAAAATCATCCGTCGGGAAATACCCGCAAACATCGTTTATGAGGATGATTTGGCTTTAGGCTTTACAGAGCTTAATTCTCATCATAATTTCTGTCTAACCCATAACCTATAATTAAAACCTATTAATAATATAAGCTACACAAAATTCATTTATCTTTACAAATCGAAATATTTGACCTACTATAAAGTCATCAGGTAGAAACACCTACCAAAACATACATACATAAAACGCAATCATAAGAACATGACAACCGCCATTCAACAGCGCCAAAGCGCCAACG
>NZ_BJCE01000557.1:0-530 GCF_005402885.1 Sphaerospermopsis reniformis | reverse complement strand
ATAGGTAAACCTTGCTATACCAGCGTGTTTAGCCATTAATATTTCCTGGGTTTTGTTTAACTTGAGTTTTGTTTTGATAGATAAAAGCATTGCTCGACCTCAACACTGTATTTCTTTGCTGTCTAAAGCTGACATATCTTGTACAGGTTTGTCAATAGCATTTTTGAGATGATCCTTGATTTCTTGGGAGTAATTCCTCAATCCGTACAATCGACAAGAAAAGCAGTGGATAATTGCCATTAGGTCTTCCACTAATTCTTGTTGAGGTGATAAAGATTCCTGATTTGCAATTATGATCTGACACCTCACGGAACTTGCTAATTCCATAATAAAGTCAAAAGCAAACCGACACATTCTGTCTTTGTGCGCCACAACAATTGTCGATATTTCGCCTTTAAGCATTGATAACATAATTGATAAAAACTTTTTTCTTTTAAAGTTTAATCCGCCTCCAATCTCTGAAACCCAATCATCAACAGCTAACCCACGACTCAAACAAAATGTTTCCATCGCGGATACTTGGTTTCTGA
>NZ_BJCE01000556.1:0-533 GCF_005402885.1 Sphaerospermopsis reniformis | reverse complement strand
CAGGACTTACGCAACTGGCACAGCGATCGCTAATTATTAGTATATGTGTACTGCAATAATGAAGATGTTATTGAATCAGACTGATTGAGAATTGTTAATAGTAATAGATTAAATAAATGACGGGTATTAATTTTATGAGAGAATGATGATAGGGTGCATTAAGAAATTAATTAACGATGAAATTTACTAAACTTAATTACTGCCAGTATTTACTTAGCAGTCAAATCAACTACACAATGACTAATCTAGCAGAACATTTAGACAATATTAGTCACGATAAAATTAATTATTATTTAAAAAATGAGAAATTGACTCCTCGGTTACTTTGGGATAATGTGAAAGATATAATTGTCCCGGACGAGAATGCTTATATTATATTTGATGACACAGTTTTAAACAAAAGATTTTCAGAAAAGATTGAAATAGTGCGAAGGCAATATAGTGGAAATGAGCATGGCATCGTCAAAGGAATTGGAATAGTCAATTGTATATATGTTAATCCTAAAACTCTCAAATTTTGGGTAATAGATTAT
>NZ_BJCE01000555.1:0-552 GCF_005402885.1 Sphaerospermopsis reniformis | reverse complement strand
GGTTTACCCATTGACTGTTCAGGGGCGCAATATTCAGCAGATCCAATAATTGTTCCTGTAGCTGTGCGTTGCTGTGGTTTGACTATTTTCGCCGCCCCAAAATCTACTAAAAATAACTTATTTTCACTACTCAAAATAATATTTTCTGGTTTAATATCTCGATGAATTACTTGTTTACTATGAACAAACTCCAATATTGGCAACAGTTCTATTAATAAACCTTTAATTTGCTGTTCCGAAAAAACACCATTTTTATCTAACTCAGTTTGTAGAGTTGCACCTTTAACAAATTCCTGTACTAAATATTGACGATTATCGGATGTAAAATAAGCCATTAACTCAGGTATTTGCGGATGCTTACCCAACTCCTCTAAACGTTGTGCTTCCTGTGCAAATAACTGAGATGCTTTTTCAATACTATCCGTTCCCTGTGCTTGGGGTAAAAATTGTTTAATTACACAATAAGGTTTTGATGGTTTATCCTCATCAATAGCTAAAAATGTTCTCCCAAAACCACCTTGACCTAAAATTGATTGAGGTGCATATCTTTCC
>NZ_BJCE01000554.1:0-557 GCF_005402885.1 Sphaerospermopsis reniformis | reverse complement strand
GAGTGCCAAGAATTGGTCTTGGAAATGATGGCATCTGTTCGCAATAAGATGCCATTTTATCAGCAGGGTTTGAGGGCTGTAATGCTTATCCAGCAACCTCTTTAGCTCCTTTGTCGCCCCCTCAAGTGCTAAACCTTGATTCCAAGCGTGTCTGGCTACTCCTGCGTGTTGCGCCAGTAGTAGTCGTTGTTGCTTGTTAACTTTGAGTTGGGTTTTGAATCCTAGTAGCATACAGTGAGAACTCACCGTATTATTACTAAGGAAAGGAGGCAGGAGTTCTTAATTTTGGATTTTCGATGCAAGGATTTTGGATTGTTTTTGTTATATCCAATCTAAAATCTAACATCTAAAATTTCCCGCCCACACCAATCTCTTCAGAAATAAAAACGAATTTGCTATATCAATACCTTCGCCAAAACTCTGAAACCCTATTAGACATCTCCGAAAAAGAATCAAATTATGGTATAACAAGGTAAAATCGTGCATCTACCCTGAGATTATGAGCAACATAGTTGAGTAAATTCATAATAATCCTGAAGAATCACAACGGTTATTAG
>NZ_BJCE01000553.1:0-558 GCF_005402885.1 Sphaerospermopsis reniformis | reverse complement strand
GAGATTGTAGATTAGTCTCATTTTACGGAGATTATTACATCTGCTTACCAATAGAAAGTCTACGGCATAAAACCGAGAACCAAGGTCGTGTTGTAGCTTTAGATCCCGGAATTAGAAATTTTTTAACTTTCTTTTCAGATAATTGCTTTGGGTGGTTAGGCGAAAATGCTAATCTAAAAATCCAAAAACTTTGTTTTAAGTTAGATAAGCTAATTAGTAAAATATCCAAAGCCAAAAGCAGACAGAAGAAGAGATTAAAAAAAGCAGCAACTCGGCTCAGAGGAAAGATTAAATATCTAGTAGACGAGTTGCATAAAAAGACAGCTAGATTTTTAGTTGATAATTTCGATGTGATTCTACTTCCTACCTTTGAGACATCTATAATGTCCAGAAAAGCTAAAAGAAGAATTAGATCCAAATCAGTTCGACAGATGCTTACTTTAAGTCACTACAAATTCAAGCAATTTATCAAACATAAAGCGCACGAATTTAATAAAATAGTGGTTGATGTTAATGAAGCATACACTTCAAAAACAGTAAGTTGGACTGGTGAAATCA
>NZ_BJCE01000552.1:0-558 GCF_005402885.1 Sphaerospermopsis reniformis | reverse complement strand
TGCAAAGAACGCAAACCGAAATTACCAACAACTCAGAAAGAGAAGGTATTATAGAGTTATTGGAAACTGTGTTGTTGTCGAAGTTTTCGCAATTAACCCGTCAGGAGATAGAAGCGATGTTTTTAGTTAATGATATCAAACAAACAAGGGTATATCAAGAAGCAAAGCAGGAAGGTAGAGAAGTGGAAGCAACAAACTTACTGCTGCGTCAGTTATCTAAGAGGTTTGGAAAATTGACAGATAGTTATATCCAGAAAATCAGTAACCTGAAAATAGCACAATTAGAAGATTTAGGAGAAGCGTTATTAGATTTTCGGGATATCAACGATTTAGATGAATGGTTCAAATCTCATACATAATTATCAGCAATGCACACAGATACAATATTTTACCAAATCTTTCTCACTTTTCATACTCTTTTATTTGAGCTACTGGGAGAACCGACAGAAAAAGCAGAAGGTTACAAATTCACATCTGTAGAAGTGAAGGAAAAAGCCTTTAGATTTGATGGTATATTTATGCCAGATAGTGGAGAAAAACCGATTTATTTTGTGGAGG
>NZ_BJCE01000551.1:0-563 GCF_005402885.1 Sphaerospermopsis reniformis | reverse complement strand
CTTGTTCCTTTCCCCGCATTGCAAGATGAAAAAGGTAAATATTTAATTGAAAAACATACTATTCTCACTGCACCATCTATTCAGGTTTTAGATTTAACCCACAAGCGAAAAAACGCCATTAAAAAATCAGGAGAAAAATCAGGAGTTGGTAGGGAAATATTAGTAGTTGGTAATCCCACTATGCCAAAAAATCCTATCACCAATGAACAAGAATCACCTCTCCCTGGTGCAGAACGGGAAGCGGTAAAAATTGCCGAATTGTTGAAAACTCAAGCAATTACAGGTAATAAAGCTACTAAAACAGCTATTGTCCAAAAAATGCCCACAGCCAGAATTATTCATTTTGCCACTCATGGCTTCTTTAAAGGATTTGGTGTAGTACCAGGTGCGATCGCATTTGCTCCCAGTGGTGAAGATAATGGTTTTTTAACATCAGGGGAAATTCTGGATTTAAAACTGAATGCTGAATTGATAGTTCTTAGTGCTTGTGATACGGGACAAGGAGATATTAAAGGTGATGGTGTGATTGGTTTATCCCGTTCTTTAATTAGTGCTGGTATTCC
>NZ_BJCE01000550.1:0-567 GCF_005402885.1 Sphaerospermopsis reniformis | reverse complement strand
GGGGAGCAACGCGATTTTGTGAAGTCGGGTATTATTCGAGCGATCGCCAAGCCCAAAACAGGCAACGCTAAAATATTTTTCTGAAATTAATGTCAAATAAATTACATTTAATCAATAAAAAGGCATGACAAGATATCTTGTGGAAATATTTCAAGAAGACGTTTATTAAATGATGTAGGATTGATAAAAATAAGCTGTCTACGTCAGTAATCAAAAAATGAAGTATTGATTATGACATAAAATTCCTATAAAGGGCAGTAGTAGGTATAAAATTATGTGACAGCTTGAGGATTTATAAAAGAAATAAAAATAGAATTACAGAAATTATTCCAGTTTCCAGCTATCCATTGACAACGTAGATGTAACATAATTTCAGCATTTTCTCTTAACCAAAATTTACTGTTTCCTTTCATTCTCAAATTAACAACTTGGCGGATCAGGCTTTCAATAGCACCACTACCAATAGGTAATTTACGGGCTAAAACTTTAGAGTAATTCAAACGCCCTTCCCGATAAGCACGTAAAAGATAATCCCTTTGTTTAACTAAAATTTTAGAATGCGCTGCT
>NZ_BJCE01000549.1:0-585 GCF_005402885.1 Sphaerospermopsis reniformis | reverse complement strand
TTGAGGGGGCGACAAAGGAGCTAAAGAGGTTGCTGGATAAGCATTACAGCCCTCAAACCCTGCTGATAAAATGGCATCTTATTGCGAACAGATGCCATCATTTCCAAGACCAATTCTTGGCACTCATTCATAGAAACTATCCAACTAGAACCGTATAAACCTATCCAAAAAGCACTATGTCTTCTTCCAGTTCTTTTATTTTCACTCATCCGACAAACATAAGATTGTTTTCTTTGAGATTGAGTTTTTTGACCTTGTAACCATGCAGAAGTCATTGCCAAAGCAATCAATAAAATTATCCGCACAAGTCTATCAGGAGAAGCCTGAGAACCTTCTAAATTATAACCCCCTGTTTTACAATCTTTAAACATCGCTTCAATCCCAAAACGTTGACCATATATTTTAATAGTTGTGGAAATATCTGTGAGATTAGTTGATAAATACCAAGGTTCTTTCTCTTGCTTACCGCGATACTTTCGTTTCCAATAAACGGCTAAATTACAACAACCAAAACCTTTATCTTGTGTGAGATGAACATTTTCATAAAATCTCCGACCTCCAGGGTAAATTGGAATTGTACTCAAT
>NZ_BJCE01000548.1:0-600 GCF_005402885.1 Sphaerospermopsis reniformis | reverse complement strand
TATCCAGGCTTTGGTTGATTTAATCGGCAATTCTGATGATAAATATACCAAGATAAGCGCAGCTTATAGCTTAGGAGAAATAGGAAATGGCAATAAAGATGCTATCCAGGCTTTGGTTGATTTAATCGGCAATTCTGATGATAAATATACCAAGATAAGCGCAGCTTATAGCTTAGGAGAAATAGGAAATGGCAATAAAGATGCTATCCAGGCTTTGGTTGATTTAATCCGCAATTCTGATGATGAAGATACCAAGTATATGGCGGCTAAAAGCTTAGGAAAAATAGATAATGGCAATGAAAATGCTATCCAGGCTTTGGTTGATTTAATCCGCAATTCTGATGATGAATATACCAAGATAACGGCGGCTTATAGCTTAGAAGAAATAGGAAATGGCAATGAATATGCTATCCAGGCTTTGGTTGATTTAATCCGCAATTCTGATGATGAAGATACCAAGAGAAGGGCGGCTGATAGCTTAGAAGAAATAGGAAATGGCAATGAATATGCTATCCAGGCTTTGGTTGATTTAATCCGCAATTCTGATGATGAAGATACCAAGAGAAGGGCGGCTGATAGCTTAGAAGAAATAGGAAATGG
>NZ_BJCE01000547.1:0-601 GCF_005402885.1 Sphaerospermopsis reniformis | reverse complement strand
ACTTATAGCTTGCGTTTAATTACTCCTGATGTTTCAGCGATAACTCCTTTAACTATCGGTAATATTGTTAGTGGCAATATCAGTGAAAAAGGTGAACAGGATACTTATACCTTTACAGCCACAGCAGGACAACAATTATTTTTTGATAGTTTAGGAAGTGATTTCTTTTATGCTTACCTTTACGATCCGAGGGGACGACTGCTATGGCAACATGATAGTCGAGGCGATCGCGGAACTGATAATGGTTTAGTGTTTGCTGTTGATGGAACTTATAAATTAGTCATTGATGGAGGACGGGATCAAGATGGTTACGGTGTTACAGGTAACTACAAGTTCCGTTTGTTAGATAAAGCCGATGCAACGGTTATTAATCTCGATACAGATATTACAGGAACGTTTGATGAGTCAGCCGCAGGCAGTGTTGGTTATCGGTTCAGTTTAACAGAGCGTACCTATCTTTATTTTGATGGACAGTCAGCAACCAATGCTTGGATTCTCTATAACACTAATGGTCAATATATTACTGCCAATAACTTAAATTCTGATGCAGAGTTTTGGTTAGAGCAAGGTGATTATTATTTGATCATGCAGGGTTATAGTG
>NZ_BJCE01000546.1:0-603 GCF_005402885.1 Sphaerospermopsis reniformis | reverse complement strand
TCATAGCTGGAGCGCAAGGGTGGGAAGACATAGAGAACTACGGCATCAGCAAGCAGGAGTGGTTAGAAGAGTTTTTGGAATTACCAAATGGAATTCCCTCCGATGACACCTTCAGACGGGTATTTGAATTCATCAATCCCGAAGAATTAAATCGTTGTTTCAGCAGATGGATAGAAACCCTAGTGACAAACATGGGAGGAGAGATAATTCCCATAGACGGAAAGACAATTAGGGGTTCTTACGACCGAAATCAAGGGAAATCAGCATTGCACGTTGTTAGTGCCTGGGCAAGTGAACAAAATTTGGTCTTGGCACAGATGAAAGTAGAAGATAAATCCAATGAGATTACAGCAATTCCGGCATTATTAGAGTTATTAGATATGACAGGAGCTATTATTACCATTGATGCAATGGGGACTCAAACCGAAATTGCCAACAAGATTATTGATAAAAAAGCAGATTATGTTTTAGCACTCAAGGCAAATCACCCAACTCTCTACAATCAGGTAAAACAATGGTTTGAAACAGCATCTTCACTCTCTTTTCAAGGTATTGATGTCAGTTATGACCACCGCATTGAAAAAGGACATCACCGTACGGAAA
>NZ_BJCE01000545.1:0-604 GCF_005402885.1 Sphaerospermopsis reniformis | reverse complement strand
CGCCTCAGACGGTAAAGAATGACGTTCGATTTCAATCCTTGTCCAATCTCGTAGGCTATCGTGGATACGCAACCATGTTCCATCCTTCCGCCAATTGCGGAAATATGTGTACACTGTCTGCCATGCTAGAAAATCCCCAGGCAAACTCCGCCATCTGACTCCTTCTACCAACACATAAAATATCGCGTTCAGGATTTCCCACATATCGACTTCACGCCGACGACCTCCTGGTTTTGGTTCTGGAATCATGTCACTTATCAATTCATATTGGTCACGAGTCAGATTGCTGGGGTATGCTTTACTCATGTTGCTCACAGGCGTGCTGTCTATTCACTATTCACAGCTTATACTGAGAGAGCTTTTTTACATCCTTTCCGACTTTTCAAACATCCTCTAAAAACCTTTGTAGATTCCTTTTTCTGCTTTCATATTTAATTGGTTGTGGAAATAAGCTGGCCAATTTTGATAGTTTCACTTGCGGATGTGCTTGTATCAATAATAACAGTATTTCCAGGGTCAGATATTGCTGTTCACTTAAATGTTTTCGGAAAATTGTTTGATATGATTGTGGTAACATTTTGTTTTGATGGGGCCTCATTGCCCC
>NZ_BJCE01000544.1:0-607 GCF_005402885.1 Sphaerospermopsis reniformis | reverse complement strand
GAAAGATTCATAACCAAGAAGGAAATAGCAATAGAAGTTAAAGAAGTATGAGGCAATTTAGCCATGACTCTACCCAGGCTAAATCTTCGTTTACCTTGTCCGAATTTACCCTCAATAGAATTACGAATCCGTTCATCTTCTTGCGCTTGTTTCTTTGTTTCTTTGCTGACATTTTTAGGTGGTCTACCCAGTGGGGGACCACTGATTCTAATTCCTCTTTCTTTACACCAGTCTCGATTCTCCCTATTACGGTAAATTTTATCTACATGAACAGATTCAGGATAATATCCGGTGTAATTTTTGTAGGCTTCTACTTGATATTTTAAGTCCCCTGATTCATTAAAATTATCCCAACTAATATTGTCTAAAAATACATAACCATCAAAGCAACTAGCTGAAAACTTTGCCCCAAATTCCGTGTTTTTAGCAGCTTTACCACGGACTATCGGACGAATATGTGGTTGACTTAAACTGACAATTCTGTCTTCTATACTCCGTTTTTCATGTTCATATAACCATAGTTGTTGACGATAAACTTCTGCCACTACTAGCAACATTTTATATTGTCTGTTGCTCAATTCTAAGAGTGACGCACCCGCATTCATTA
>NZ_BJCE01000543.1:0-610 GCF_005402885.1 Sphaerospermopsis reniformis | reverse complement strand
CGGAAGGATGGAACATGGTTGCGTATCCACGATAGCCTACGAGATTGGACAAGGATTGAAATCGAACGTCATTCTTTACCGTCTGAGGCGATTATCGACAGCCAAAGTGTGAAAAGTGCGGCAATGGTGAGTCAATCAGTGGGCTTTGATGCAGGCAAGAAAATTACAGGGCGTAAGCGATTTCTGACAGTCGATACCTTGGGTTTAGTCTTAGGAGTGTTGGTAACAGCCGCGAATGTGGGTGAGCGAGAAGGCGGAAAAAAAGTTCTCAAGCGGGTGAAACAGTCTCAAACGCAGGCATCCCGTTTGACCACTATTTGGGTAGATGGTGGCTTCGACGGCGAACCGTTCATGCAATGGGTGATGAATTTTTGTCGTTGGATTGTCCAAGTAGTTCTGCGACCACAACAAACCAAGGGCTTTGTCTTGCTCAAAAAGCGTTGGGTCGTAGAACGCACTTTTGGGTGGCTGATGGGTTGTCGGCGATTAGTCCGAGATTATGAATTATTGCCCGAAACATCTGAGACTTTTATCTACCTTGCTATGATCCGTATTATGGTTAGGCGACTTGCCTAAATTTTGACTGCCAAAAACTTTTCAAACACCCTCT
>NZ_BJCE01000542.1:0-624 GCF_005402885.1 Sphaerospermopsis reniformis | reverse complement strand
TCATTAGTGAAAGGGACTGCAAAAAAATCAAGGGATGCCTGTAAGAACAGACACCCCCATAGCGGAAAATGAAAAAAGCACAACCAATTCTCATATAACCGCTATGGATGTTTTTACACAACTTATGGAATTCCGTCAAGCAGCTGATGATTGTTTATGTAGGGCAAAAGACGCAACATTTGAAATGACGTATGCAATATTGCTGACACGCAACGCCTACAGTCTTGCAGACTTATCGCTGTGTCCAGTATTCAGGCGTAAGTGGTCAAGTATCTATGAAACAACACAGGATACCAGACCACAACGCAACAAATTAATGAAACTGTACAATCAAAAGATACCAAAACAAGAACGTATAATTTTGGCAGGAGACCACACAGAATAAAAGTAAAATCAGAATTATTTGTAATAAGGCATAAGCCAATTCATACTTAGAACCAACAATACTCATAGCACTAGAATAACCAGAAGATATTGCTAAAGAATCTAAATAACAGTAGGACTTACGCAACTGGCACAAGCGATGGTGCGGCTACGCTGCACCGAGCGCCTAAAGACTAAACCATTGACATAGCAATATCTGGACGTTTTAGTTGTCCTATTAAATAATTAGAAAGCAAATTA
>NZ_BJCE01000541.1:0-637 GCF_005402885.1 Sphaerospermopsis reniformis | reverse complement strand
AAGGAGGCTAAACAGCTTGTCTCATAAGGAAAAGAGCCTGAAAACCACGTTGAAAAAATAAGCGTTTATGAGGTTTGAGAGCAATTAAATTGAGAGCTAAATCAGCCCACAAATCCATGCCATAAATCCATAACTGTCCGTAGAGAGAAAAACTAAAATCACTCTGACGAGGGTACTTATCCTGATGCTGTTGAATACGTCCAGCGTAAGTTTCTATACCTAATTTCTTCATTCGTTGACCGTGCATAGTAGCTAAACTATAAGCAATCACAATCAAGAAAACTAGGGCTAAAAAACGAGTCTCATTGGCTTTGCTATCCTCTAAATTATAGCCACCAGTTTTACAATCTTTAAAAAACTGTTCAATTCCCCATCGGCATCTATAAAGACATAAAGTTTGTTGCAGATTGGGTAGATTTGTCAAGATATACCAAGGTTCTTTCGGTCCTTTTTCTCGATACTTTCGTTTCCAATAAACAGCAATATTAAATAAGCCCAATTCATCTGTTTTACCGCATTTAACATTTTCATAAAAATAAGACATCCCTGGCTTAAATCCTTGGTTTTTCAGCACTTTATATTCTGAGTCTATCTGTTCTTGGAAATGAAGGTCTTTTTTCTGTCGTAGAGCAAAGTA
>NZ_BJCE01000540.1:0-637 GCF_005402885.1 Sphaerospermopsis reniformis | reverse complement strand
AAATAGTCCTGCAAAACCATTTACTGATGTCTTTCCTGTGGCGGTTAAATTCCCCCCATTTGTTGTTATATTTGAGTATATTGATACTGCCCCATCAATCCCTGCATTTTGACTATCCCCTGTTAATGTGACATTACCCCCATTAGTGGTAATATTGCCATTTGTATTAATACTTTTTGTGGCTTCTAATGTTACGCTGGCACCAGTTCCTGTAGCTGTTAAATTATTACTGGTAATATTGCCACCTAAAGCTGTTGCTGTGAAGTTCCCACTAAATCCACTATCGCCTAATGTGAGATCATTTGCATCTTGTAAACTGACATTATTTCCTGTTAATACACTAACTTGATTAAAGTCATTGGTATTGTTGTTTAAGGTGATATTACCAGCACTATTTAAAGTAGTATTATTTGTAGCGATAATACTTGTACCTGCATTTTGACTAATATTGCCACCTAAAGCTGTTGCTGTTAAATTGCCACTAACATTACTATTCCCTAATGTGAGATTATTTGCATCTTGTAAACTGACATTATTTCCTGTTAATACACTAACTTGATTAAAGTCATTGGTATTGTTGTTTAAGGTGATATTACCAGCACTATTTAAAGTAGTATTATTTGTAGCGATAATACTT
>NZ_BJCE01000539.1:0-637 GCF_005402885.1 Sphaerospermopsis reniformis | reverse complement strand
TCTTGTTTGGTACGGTTAATTAACTCCCTAGCTTGGGTGATAGCTTTTTCTTCATTGGTAATGATTAGTTTAATTGTAGCAATCCCAATGGGTAATGATGTTGTTTCTTCAATTTCATCTAAATAAATTACTCTCACTCTTTGACTCAGGAAAAATTCTTCATAGTCCTGAATATTACCTTCATCTATAGCACGACTAGGATATATTACTACTCCTTTCCAGCCACAATTAGGTTTATTTTGGCGTACATATAAACATATTTCTGCAAATAACCTATTGTACAGGTCTTCATCTGGCTGAAATTGCACTTCTAGGAAGTAGATGGGATTTGCTGTAGTTTCTTGAGGTAGGAAGACTCCATCTATTCTAAAAGCTGTTTGCTTGACTTCAATAGATGAAAACTCATAACTTTCAGCTAATTCGGGAGATTGACCTATAAGTTCAAAAAAAATACTTGGTATTTCTTGAAATAAGCGGTAGAATATAGTATCTGTTTTCATTAATTTAATATTAATACTCCTGGTCGGTATTTTACCGCCCTTTTTTTTATTTTATCATCACCTGAATAAACATCCCGATTCTGATAATTATCAAAAAAAGTAAACGCACCTTGACTAAATAGCCAAAGTGCGATCGC
>NZ_BJCE01000538.1:0-641 GCF_005402885.1 Sphaerospermopsis reniformis | reverse complement strand
CGCAGATATTGAAGCAGATTAAATAATTATGAATTGTCAAAATAAAAAACCTGAAACGGTTATCTGGTAATGATTTCAGGCTAATTTAGCGTAAAATAATAAGCGTCAAATAGATAATGGAATTGCCATGAAAAAGTCAGAGGAAGGGATGCAAACCCTAAATATAGACCATTTAGGAATAGTAGCGGGAATAATAGACGAGATGGAATTGGTAGAAGAAGTGAATAAAATAGTGGGAATAAAAACAAGAGAAATTCTCACACCGGGACAAGTAATGAAAGCAATGATATTGAATGGATTAGGGTTTTTAAGCGCCCCATTATACCTATTTGACGAATTTTTTGTAGGAAAAGCAACAGAACATTTAATAGGAGAAGGAGTATTACCAGAACATTTAAACGACGACAGATTAGGAAGAGAACTAGACAAATATTATCGAGTAGGAACAACGAAAATATTTACAACAGTAGCCATAAAAGCAGCCCATAAATTCCAAGTAGAAAGCAAGAGTATCCATCTAGATGGAACATCAATGAGTGTAGAAGGAGAGTACAAGAAAGAAACAGAAGAAATAGAAAAAACAAAACCAGAAACAGAAGAGAATAAATTAGAAAGAGAACCAGAGATGAAAGCAATAGAAA
>NZ_BJCE01000537.1:0-643 GCF_005402885.1 Sphaerospermopsis reniformis | reverse complement strand
AAAATGGTAAAAGATAGAAATATTACTATTACAAAAGAACATATTTTAACAGCCAAGGAAATATTAATTAATCGTCAAGATACTCATTTAGATAGTTTAGCTGAACGATTAAGAGAAAAACGAGTTAAAAATATTATTGAACCCATTTTAGCAGGGCAAACATTACCTGACACTTTAGCAGATGATCGCCAATATTTAATAGATTTAGGATTATTAAGACGTGATCCCAGGGGAGGATTAGTTATTTCTAATCCCATATATCGGGAAGTAATTCCCCGTGTTTTAGTCCAAGGAACTCAGGATAGTTTACCTTTAATTAGTCCTAGTTGGTTGACTACAACAGGTGAATTAAATATAGATAGTTTATTGACTGCATTTCTCAAGTTTTGGCGACAACATGGAGAACCTTTATTAAGTAGTGCTGCTTACCATGAAATTGCACCCCATATAGTATTAATGGCTTTTTTACATCGTGTAGTTAATGGTGGAGGAGTTTTAGAAAGAGAATATGCAATTGGTAGCGATAGAATGGATCTATGTCTGCGTTATAAAGATGTTATTTTAGGGATTGAATTGAAAGTGTGGCGGGATAAAAAACGCGATCCTCAAGGTGATGGAATTGAACAATTAGAATCTTATTTAG
>NZ_BJCE01000536.1:0-672 GCF_005402885.1 Sphaerospermopsis reniformis | reverse complement strand
AAGTCGTAACAAGGTAGCCGTACCGGAAGGTGTGGCTGGATCACCTCCTTTTTAGGGAGACCTACCCATTTAGATATCGAAAGCAATGAGTAAATAGATACTAAACTGGTCTACTCTAGGTCGGTCGCAGACTTGAAGAAAGTCTTTCAAACTATGATTGGGTTCATTTAAGGGCTATTAGCTCAGGTGGTTAGAGCGCACCCCTGATAAGGGTGAGGTCCCTGGTTCGAGTCCAGGATGGCCCACCTGAAAGTAATTAGTAATTACTAATTCGTAATTCGTAATTAAAAAATTAGGAATTATGAATTACGAATTACAAATTAACTTGATGGGGGTTTAGCTCAGTTGGTAGAGCGCCTGCTTTGCAAGCAGGATGTCAGCGGTTCGAGTCCGCTAACCTCCACATTGGAAAAATTCAGCACCTGAAACTATGAAAATAGTACAGAATGCTGGGTAAATACCAGCCAGAACCTTGAAAACTGCATAGTAACGCGAGGCAGTTCAGTAATCTAGTGCTTTAGCAGCAGATAACTGAAATGAAAAAGCCAATGTTAAGTGGTCAAGCTAATAAGGGCTAATGGTGGATACCTTGGCACACAGAGGCGAAGAAGGACGTGGTTACCGACGAAATGTTCCGGGGAGTTGGAAGCAAACGGTGAGCCGGAAATATCC
>NZ_BJCE01000535.1:0-681 GCF_005402885.1 Sphaerospermopsis reniformis | reverse complement strand
TAATTTATAGCCATCTATAATTTACCTGTTTTGTTTTGCTTTGTTTTTATCCTCTATTTTCTGACTTTTTTCCTAGACTTTAAATTTTTCCTTTACGATCGCTTGACAATCAAGACAGTCGCTACAAGATCAGCGATCGCATTTCAGATTGAAGTTTAGCTGTCATGCAGCTAAACTGTATAATCTTAATATTCTTAAGTCTTGTGGAACAGGCATCTTGCCTGTTAACCTTATATAAATTAAATGCACAACAGCTTATTTATTAATTGGTGATGGGGGATGGGTGATTGGGTAAAGAAAATTAATGACTAATGACTAATTACCAATTATGCCAAAGTTGTTAAACCTTGTAAATAATCTTCTAACTGTCTAGCGTGATCATGAGACATTTGAGGTTGAGGTAAAGAACTAGGATCAAAAGCTTGAATTTCTAACACTTCTAAATTATCTTCAACTTTCATTTCTCCTTGTACTTCTGCTTCCACCACAACACAAATAGAATGAATTCTCGGATCTCTATCTGGTGCAGAATACACCCCTACCAAACGCCGAATTTTTAATAATTCTAGTCCAGTTTCTTCCTTTAATTCTCGACAAACTGCACTAGCAATATCCTCTCCCCAGTCTATCATTCCTCCCGGTAAAGACCAACAACCATCATCACTGCGACGAATCAAAACA
>NZ_BJCE01000534.1:0-685 GCF_005402885.1 Sphaerospermopsis reniformis | reverse complement strand
TACCACAAAACCCATGATAGACCACGATAGACTATTTAAAGAATTAATCCAAACATTCTTTTGGGAATTTATAGAACTGTTTCTACCAGAAATATTAGAATATGTAGAAAAAGACACCCTCACCTTTTTACCAGAAGAAATATTTACAGATGTCACCGCTGGAGACAAAAGAAAAATAGACCTATTAGCACAAGTCAAATGGCAAGGACAAGACAGTTATTTTTTAATACATCTAGAAAACCAAGGATATAATCAAAAAGAATTTGAACGGCGAATGTTTCATTACTTTTCCCGTTTAGATGCCAAATATTTACTTCCTATCTTCCCCATCGTTATATTTTCCTATGATGAACCAAAACGCCCAGAGAAAAACCAATATACCGTTAACTTCCCCAACCGCAAAATATTAGAATTTAACTATGTTGCCATTCAACTAAACAACCTCAACTGGCGCAACTTTTTAAACCAACCCAACCCCGTAGCAGCAGCATTAATGGCAAAAATGGACTTTGCACCAGAAGAAAGAGTGCGAGTCAAACTAGAATGCCTAAGAATGTTAGTAACACTCCAGTTAAACCCTGCTAAAATGGAACTAATTTCCGGTTTCATTGACACCTACCTCAGATTAAACACCACAGAAGAACAACAACTAGAAACAGAATTAAAACAAGCTAACTTAGTAGAA
>NZ_BJCE01000533.1:0-687 GCF_005402885.1 Sphaerospermopsis reniformis | reverse complement strand
AGACTTAGCTGCTGGTGAAGTTGCTCCTGTTGCTTTGACTGCTCCTGCAATCAACGGTTAATCTGAAACTGGGTTTAATAAGCTTAGTTAAATAAGAAAATACCCTCCAGTAATGGGGGGTATTTTTGTTTGTTTTTTAGTGGCAGGTTCACTGTTAATTATCCATTATCGAACGGCTTGACAATTTCAGTGAAATCATTTACATTAATGTAATGTGTTCAAATTTATCGACACACCTCGCCCGAACCTTGAAAACTGCATAATTTCGTTCAGGTGTGTGGATAGCTTCCACCATAAGGATTTCAGGCTGCAATTTTCACCATTTCTTGAACTTTTTTTTCCATTTTCAAGAGGTGTGTCGATCAGGGTATCTGAAACCCTTGCTCTGTAAGGTTTCCAGAAGTGAACTCTTTACAAAATCATTTCCCCGCAAGGGGATGGAAACGCCCAGATAGCAGCGCCGTTCGCGGTGGCATACCACGACTTTCCAAACTCACTTCCCCGCAAGGGGATGGAAAACTCTCCGCTGATCTCACTGGGTAGTTTTTGGAGATCCTTTCGATCCCAGCTACACAGGGCAAATTGTTATTTTTACATATCCCGAATTAGGTAATACTGGCGTTAACCCCGAAGATGAGGAATCAATTAAACCTCATGTCAAAGGAGCGATCGCCCGCAATATCTGTC
>NZ_BJCE01000532.1:0-700 GCF_005402885.1 Sphaerospermopsis reniformis | reverse complement strand
TTGAGGGGGCGACAAGCAAGTTGAAACCAAGATAGGGAAAAGGTTTGAGGTGATAGACCCTCTGAAAAAATCTGGTGCTTATTGAGAATAGTATACAGTTATTAAGCAGATATTTATAGGGTGCAGTTTGATGGTAAAAAAGAATGGTCTCGTCAAAATAACAAGACCACAAAAATAAATGCTACCATTATTTTATCAAGAAATCCTCGAAAAATACTTGACTAATAGACAGTTAATCACCCTAAAAATGTTGGTGTGGGTACTTCAAACACAGAAAGAAGTCAGAATAGAAAGATTAGCAGCGAACCTGCCATTACCAATACAAGAAAATAGCCGTCGTCGTCATATACAAAGATTTTTGAACTCTAATAAGTTGAGTGTGGTGCTGTTATGGTTTCCAATTATTGAAGTAATTTTAGCACGCTTATTTAAACCACTCTCACAATTGGTTATTGCTATAGACAGAACCCAATGGAAGGATAATAACATTTTGATGGTAAGTGTAATTTATCAAAAAAGAGCATTACCAATATATTGGTGTATGCTAGATAAAGAAGGTTGTAGTAATTTGCAAGAACAACAGAAAGTATTACGTCCGGTAATTAGGTTATTGAAACGTTATCAATTAGTCATTATTGGCGATAGAGAATTTCATGGTGCTGAATTAAGGAAATGGTTACATAGTCAGGGGTTGAAGTAT
>NZ_BJCE01000531.1:0-711 GCF_005402885.1 Sphaerospermopsis reniformis | reverse complement strand
CGATTAGTCCGAGATTATGAATTATTGCCCGAAACATCTGAGACTTTTATCTACCTTGCTATGATCCGTATTATGGTTAGGCGACTTGCCTAAATTTTGACTGCCAAAAACTTTTCAAACACCCTCTAACTCTGTTAATGATGAACAGATAGAAGATTGTATTTTGAAATTGTTGGACTAAAAGTATTCCCTATTCCCTATTCCCTATTCCCTATTCCCTATTCCCTATTCCCTGCCTCAACGAAGGGACTTTTTCAGCAAACCCTAAATATGAAACGGTTAGTTAACTACTATCAACAAGATCGTGATTTAGCAGTTCAAGAAGGTAAGCGTCTTTTAAAACCTTTGTAGAGACGTTGCATGCAACGTCTCTACATTGAATTTTCGGACAGGTCTATTAATTTTATTATACCATTTATTTCTGCTAAAAACAGTGAGTTTTGCCAACACTCAAGCCCGAATCACAGTAATTCTATATTGATTTTCTGTCACCACCACCTCAGTTGATAATCTCTCCTCCATAGGTAAAGCATTTTTCCGCCTATCAAAGATAAATAACCAACCAAAATCTAAACCCAAACGCCCTAAATAAGATTCTAATTGTTCAATTCCATCACCTTGAGGATCGCGTTTTTTATCCCGCCACACTTTCAATTCAATCCCTAAAATAACATCTTTATAACGCAGACATAGATCCATTCTATCGCTACC
>NZ_BJCE01000530.1:0-721 GCF_005402885.1 Sphaerospermopsis reniformis | reverse complement strand
ATACTAAGTAAGTAATGGGAATCAAATTAGCCATTAACTTGAATAGCTCATTAATCATCTTCTTAATTCTTAGTAATTCAGATGTGAAAACCACCTCTTTTTTGTTTTTATTCTTACTCCCTTTTGGTCGTCCTCTTCCCCGTTTTTCTTGAGATTTTATTTCTGAGTTTGGTGAGCCACTACTTTTTTCTATATCACTTTTTATCACCTGTTCTATCTGAATCGGATATGAGTGCCTTTGTTTGACACTTACTAACGATAATGTAAAGAAAGATAACCCCGATATCGGTTTACTCATTAGACTGGAAAAGAACCTATCTAATCCATGTGTTTTTTTCCCAGCTTTGCTTATTACTACCTCATCTCCAGCCAACAAATAAACATCATTTGGACAAAACAAATGCCGACGAAAAAATACCCAGAATACTGTTGCCCAGGGTATGACTGTCGCAAAGAATCTCATCACTGTCCGATAACTACCACCAGTTCCTGCCCAACGCGATATTCCCAACATTGTCACTCGTCCGCTCATTGCTAACATCGCCATGATGATCCGGCTCAACTGACCTATTGTTGTCACTTTTATTTCTGGTAGGAGGCATTGCAAGAGTGTTAAGATATCAAACATGGGCTGTGTGTGGCTTTCGAGTTATCGTTGTGGAAGACTATAACTCTACTACATCAGCCCTCTTTTTATACTCTTTTTTTGGCTAAGGTATTG
>NZ_BJCE01000529.1:0-724 GCF_005402885.1 Sphaerospermopsis reniformis | reverse complement strand
TACCGCATTTAACATTTTCATAAAAATAAGACATCCCTGGCTTAAATCCTTGGTTTTTCAGCACTTTATATTCTGAGTCTATCTGTTCTTGGAAATGAAGGTCTTTTTTCTGTCGTAGAGCAAAGTATAATCCTTGCTCATCAAGCCATTTAGCCAGTTTTGGACTATGGAACTCTCTGTCCGCTAACACCACAATTCGACATTTTTTCAACAACTTTATTGCTGTTCTTATCAATCTTTTTTGGGTTTGTAAGTTACTATTTCCTACATGATTTAATGTTTCCCAATATAGTGGTAGAGCATGAGTACCCCATACCAATGTCACCATAAATATATTCCGCCCCTTCCACTGCGTCCTATCCAATGCTACTATCCAATAACCATATTTTTGATACTGTTTCTTCTGAAAGTAACGCTTCTGTTCTCTATTCAGTTGTTTTGGTTTTAATGATTCTCTTATCCAATATTTTATTAATGGAAACCATAATAATTTTACGCAAAGTTTCCCTGTTCCTAAAAACCTTTGTAGATTCCTTTTTCTGCTTTCATATTTAATTGGTTGTGGAAATAAGCTGGCCAATTTTGATAGTTTCACTGGCGGATGTGCTTGTATCAATAATAACAGTATTTCCAGGGTCAGATATTGCTGTTCACTTAAATGTTTTCGGAAAATTGTTTGATATGATTGTGGTAACATTTTGTTTTGATGGGGCCTCATTGCCCC
>NZ_BJCE01000528.1:0-774 GCF_005402885.1 Sphaerospermopsis reniformis | reverse complement strand
CATCTAGATGGAACATCAATGAGTGTAGAAGGAGAGTACAAGAAAGAAACAGAAGAAATAGAAAAAACAAAACCAGAAACAGAAGAGAATAAATTAGAAAGAGAACCAGAGATGAAAGCAATAGAAATAGTGCATGGATACTCAAGAGATAAAAGACCAGACCTGAAACAATTTATCATAGACATGATATGTTCAGGAGATGGAGACATCCCATTATATTTAAAAGTAGACTCAGGAAACGTAGATGATAAAAGTGTATTTGTAGAAAGATTAAAAGAATTTAAAAAGCAATGGACATTTGAAGGAATAAGTGTAGCGGACAGTGCCTTATATACAGCAGAAAACATAGCAGCAATGAGAGAATTAAAATGGATAACAAGAGTACCCTTAAGTATCAAAGAAGCACAGAATAAAATCTTAGATATAAAAGAATCATCATGGAAAGATAGTCAAATAAAGGGATATAGAATAGCGGAAAAAGAATCAGAATATGGAGGCATAAAACAAAGATGGATAATCGTTGAAAGTGAATTAAGAAAAAAATCAAGTATCGAACAAGTAGACAAACAAGTAAAAAAACAGTTAGAAAAAGCAGAAGCCGCACTCAGAAAGCTATCCAAGCAAGAGTTTGCTTGTCAACCAGACGCATTTAGGAAAGAGTTGTAGTAAATATTATCTAATTATTTGATGAGAGTTTATTTGACTAAAAAGATGTATATAGTTGACGATAAAATTAGTAAATAGAAATTCTTAGCGAAGATAGAAATATTCTTG
>NZ_BJCE01000527.1:0-788 GCF_005402885.1 Sphaerospermopsis reniformis | reverse complement strand
TCCTTCCTGTCTTCCTTCCTGTCTTCCTTCTTGCTTTGCTTCTTGTCTCCATTCTTCCCGTTGTTGTAAATAAGCTGGTGATAAGTTCATAATCTCTTCCTCCTCTTCTCTACTTAAATTATCTCTCAATTCTAAATTCTTGCGCCAGTCCGCTAAAATTTCTAACAAATTCTCCCTAAAAGGGTTATTTTCAGGTAAAGTCGTTAACTCCTCTACTGCTCTTTTTTGTGTTCCTCCTTTCCCTAAAACTCTTAACCATAAAGTATCCTCATTTTCTGGTAATTGATGAATCACAACTATTGCTGTTTTCAAAATATCATGCAGAAAATAAATACCCTTAACCCAATCTTCTCCTATCTCATTTGCACCTAATCCTTTAATCATGCGAGGTGAGAAAGTTGGTGTTAAAATCCATAACATCGGAAATTCTGATTCAGTAATATTTTGGTTTTCTCGTTTCGCCCTCCTGACAACATCGCCATGAACAGCATATAATTTGAGTAAACAACTGCGAATTTCTATTTCTGATGGTGGGTTACGAAAAACCTCAATTAAACATTGAGTTTTGGCGATTTTACCTAATAAACCCAAAGGTAAATTTTCCTGAGTGGGTGTAGGAAAGGGTTCAAACCAAACATCAATTTCTTGAACTTCGCTTTTCACCTTTTCGCTTTTTTTGATTGTTCCTACAGGTGTTAATAATTCCTCTAGGTATTCTTTAGCAAATTGATCGTGAGTTTGTCGAGTCATTTGATGATATTGAAAATCACATTTTTCCAAAAATCACA
>NZ_BJCE01000526.1:0-790 GCF_005402885.1 Sphaerospermopsis reniformis | reverse complement strand
ATAAGTCTGACTTCCAGTGGTGGTAATATTGCCATTTAATGATGTTGTTCCACCTGCATTTGTTAGTAAACTTGCAGCGGTAACTGTGTTAAATGTGGTTGTCGCTGCACTATTAGCAATAATATTTGCTAATGTTACATTATTCGCAAATGTTAAATTTCCTGCACCTGCATTAGCTGTAAAATCTAACCCAGTCCCAGTCAGGGTATTATTGAATATAATACCATTGCCTGTGAAGGTGCTGTTATTGAATAAAGTTACTGGACTATTATAAGTTTGCAGTGCGGTAGTGTTGACATTACCTTTGATATTTATATTATTACCAGTGGCTGTTAAATTGTTTAACGCTGTTGTACTACCGACATTTTTCTCAAATGTTAAATTTCCTGTACCTGCATTCAGGGTTAAATTACTATTACCGTCTACAGTTTCATTAAAGGTAATTTCATTTCCTGCTAATGTGGGGTTATTCGCAATGGTGACATTATCGTTATAAGTCTGACTTCCAGTGGTGGTAATATTGCCATTTAATGATGTTGTTCCACCTGCGTTTGTTACTAAACTTGCAGCGGTAACTGTGTTAAATGTGGTTATCCCTGTACTATTAGCAATAATATTTGCTAATGTGACATTATTCGCAAATGTTAAATTTCCTGCACCTGAATTCAAGGTTAAATTACTATTACCGTCTACAAGTTCATTAAAGGTAATTCCATTTCCTGTTAATGTGGGGTTATTCGCAATGGTGACATTATCGTTATAAGTCTGACTTCCAGTGGTGGTAATATTG
>NZ_BJCE01000525.1:0-794 GCF_005402885.1 Sphaerospermopsis reniformis | reverse complement strand
GCATTTTTTCCGGGCTATACTAACAGTAACTATCTCTAGCCCTGATGATTACGTCAAGTCTGGCTGAAATGAGAACATCCTCAAAGCCATACACAGACTGCCTTTTTAATTTTCGGACAGGTCTAGTAGTTAAACCCGATATAGCCTTAAAACAAATTCAAGCAGATACAGCAATTAAAGAAAGTCAAATATCAACAATAGAGAAATCAGAAAATGCCAATTTCCATAGTGGTAATACATCCTTGAAAGTAGAAGATAGAAATAGTAATATCGGTTATACTATCGGCGAAAAAGAACAAAAACAACCACAGAAACAACTGCGTCGGTTTTATGGTGTTGTAGATTTAGATCCTGTGAGGGTTTCCAGAGATGTGAACGAAATTTCTCAAGAAGTATTACAACATTTAACCGGTTTAGTAGATGCCAATGTACAGATTACCTTAGAAATTCAAGTACAATTATCAGAACCAGTACCAGATCATATTTTGCGTACCGTTAACGAAAATTGTCGCACCTTAAAGTTTAAAACCCATAGCTTTGAGGAAGAATGAAGATCGAGTAGATCGAGGAGTTCAAGGAGTCAGGAGTCAGGAGTCAGGAGTCAGGAGGCAGGAGGCAGGAGGCAGGAGAGGCAGGGGAAGATTAATAATCTAATAAAGTCCAATGCCCAATGCCCAGTCCCCAGTCACCAGTCCCCAGTCACCAGTCCCCACTCCCCAGTCCCCAGCCCCCCGCACCCCGCCCCCCTGCCCCCCGCGCCTCGCCACACGCCCGCGCCTCCACCTCCTCTCCCC
>NZ_BJCE01000524.1:0-801 GCF_005402885.1 Sphaerospermopsis reniformis | reverse complement strand
TTAGGACTTACGCATTGACAGAATAACAAAATAGTGCATTGATAAATAAGGGTCGTCTAGTAATGGGTATGAGAGAATGAGAGAAATTACTAAACCCTCGACAGCACAATGCAATCTAGACATCTACACCTTATTTTTACTGTCAGAGCCAAAGTATGGAGGGTGCAGTAGGTTAGCCGAGATATTGGGAGATGTTTCACATGATAGTGTCAATCGCTTTTTATTGAGAGAGAGATACGAACCAAAAGATTTATTCAGCATAATAGAGAAAATTATCAACCTGGTAGGGGGGATATTAAGTGTAGATGATACAGTCATAGAAAAGATTTACAGCGACCCTAAAAATGCGGAATTAATCAGTTATTTTTGGTCAGGGAAAGCCCATAAAACTATTATTGGCTTAAATTTAATCACTCTATATTACAGCGATATTAATGGTAATTCAGTGCCAATAAATTATAGAATATATGATAAAAAGGAGGGAAAAACAAAAAACGATTATTTTAGAGAAATGGTAAGTGAAATAATAAGCTGGGGAGTCAAACCCAGAATGGTAACAGGAGATAGTTGGTACTCAGGAGTAGAAAACTTAAAATTTCTAAAAAACCAGAAATTGGGTTTCCTATTCGGAATTGAAAAAAATAGAATAGAACTGTTTCAAATGAGCCGCACAAGTATTGCCAAGTAGGCACTTTGGATATTCCTGAAGAAGGATTAAGAACTCATCTGAAAGAATTTGGATTTATAAAGTTGTTTAGGAAAGACTTTAAAAAAGAAGACTCTAGACATTATATTTTATAT
>NZ_BJCE01000523.1:0-808 GCF_005402885.1 Sphaerospermopsis reniformis | reverse complement strand
ACCGTTGGGTAATCTTAGCGAAAATAATACCGTGGACAGAATTTGAAGCAGAATACGCAGCAATATTCACTGAAGTTTTAGGCGCACCAGCCAAAACATTTAGAATGGCATTGGGAGCATTAATAATCAAAGAGAAACTAGGAACAAGTGATAGGGAAACAGTAGAACAGATTAGAGAAAACCCTTATCTGCAATACTTTATAGGAATGTCAGCGTATAGCAATCAAGCACTATTTGACCCATCAATGCTAGTTCATTTTCGAGAAAGAATAGATATGAACCTAGTCAACAGATTGAATCAAAAAATAGTCAAAAATGTATTAGAAAATCAAGAGGAGGAAGAAGTAAAAGCAAAAAAGTCAGAAGTCGAGGATTCAAAAAGTGAGGTAACGAATCGAGGTAAATTAATATTAGATGCTAGTTGTGCGCCAGCAGATATAAGTTATCCCACAGATTTAGGATTATTAAATCAAGCCAGAAAGCAAACAGAAACAATTATAGATACATTATATAACTCCCTAAAAATCAAAAAAAGCAACAAACCCAGAACCTACAGAAAAAGAGCAAGAAAAGATTATTTAGTAGTAGCCAAAAAAAAGAAAGTCAAATTCTCGGAAAGAAGAAAAGCTATCAAGAAGCAACTGCAATATATCAAAAGAAACCTAGCTCAGATTCAACAACTAATGAATGCGGGTGCGTCACTCTTAGAATTGAGCAACAGACAATATAAAATGTTGCTAGTAGTGGCAGAAGTTTATCGTCAACAACTATGGTTATATGAACATGAAAAACGGAGTATAGAAGACAG
>NZ_BJCE01000522.1:0-810 GCF_005402885.1 Sphaerospermopsis reniformis | reverse complement strand
TAAAATTGCTATTTCTTGAGCTTTTTGTTGTTGTTCTAGTAAAAAATTTTTCATCTTTGTAAGCTGTATTCACCATAGTAGTATAATTATACCATTTATTCACAACTCAAATAGGATTGCTATATCTTCAAAATCAGATTCAGCAGCTAGTTGAATACTTAATCAAAAACATATTTTTCTGCTACTTTCCAATAACGAGAAAACCTCTTTAAATCAATAAATCCATCATAATCAAAAAACGGTTCAACTTCAAATATTTCTAATTTCAATTTCTTTTCAATTTGATTACAAATATCATCAAATTTGGGACTGGGACTATCTGTAGTCACTACTAATTTAGCATCATGTTCCTGAGCAAATTTAATAATTTCCTCTGCGACATTTCCCCGACGAATTTCTACAGGTAATTCCAGTAAACATTCATATATAAAAGTTATCCTTTTTAAACTTAATTGCCATTCTTCGATTAAAGCATCATCCCAAACCCAAATAGCTGGGGTATTGGGATATTCTTGTAAAGCGGGGTTTTCGGGACTTAAACAGTCTCCATTGATCCAGATAATTGGTTTATTCATATCAGATAGTTTTTAACAAAGCTTCTTTAAATTCTATCGCAGTTTGAAAATAAATTTGCGGTTTTTCTGTGTTAATCTGAGTTTAATTGTCAGAATCAGGTGGTTATCCAGGGGAAACGCATCTAATTTAATTTGACAAAATGCAACTTATATGAATACCGAAAAAGGTGATATTAACAAGGTAATATAAAGTTGGTAGATGTATACAAAGAAAATTGAATGGTAAATTCGTTTC
>NZ_BJCE01000521.1:0-817 GCF_005402885.1 Sphaerospermopsis reniformis | reverse complement strand
AAATGTAGGTGGAACAACATCATTAAATGGCAATATTACCACCACTGGAAGTCAGACTTATAACGATAATGTCACCATTACGAATAACCCCACATTAACAGGAAATGAAATTACCTTTAATGAAACTGTAGATGGTAATAGTAATTTAACCTTGAATGCAGGTGCAGGAAATTTAACATTTGCACAAGCAATAGGTAACACGACAGCATTAGCAAATATTATTGCTAATAGTACAGGGATAACCGCATTTAACACCGTTAACGCTGCAAGTTTACTAACAAATGTAGGTGGAACAACATCATTAAATGGCAATATTACCACCACTGGAAGTCAGACTTATAACGATAATGTCACCATTGCGAATAACCCCACATTAGCAGGAAATGAAATTACCTTTAATGAAACTGTAGATGGTAATAGTCATTTAACCCTGAATGCAGGTACAGGAAATTTAACATTTGGTAATGCAGTAAATGTCAATAGCTTAACCACAACAGCTGCAAATACGAACATTGCCAACAATATTACAACAGCAGGAAATCAAACATACAATGGAGATGTCAACCTCACAGGTAACAATAGTAATCAAGAATTAAAATCCAATATTGGAAACATAGAATTTAATGGCAATGTAGCAGCAGGAAATAATAACGTCACATTAACAGCAGATGATATAAAATTACCAGAATCACCCACCACAACAACAGGAACAGGAAATTTAACCATTCAATCTGCAACCGCAAACAGAAATATCACTTTAGGTAATGAAATTGCGGGAACATTAAATTTAACAAGTGCAGAAATAGCAGGTTTAGCA
>NZ_BJCE01000520.1:0-833 GCF_005402885.1 Sphaerospermopsis reniformis | reverse complement strand
GGGGAGCTTATCTCCTCATCTCACTTCTTTTGCTCCCATGTCAAGTCAAATTTTTCTCTGCTTGCTGCTGCTTATCTTGTTTCTTTTGTCAAGTTCATTTTATACCAAATTAGATGAGCTTACCCTGCATCAAATGGGCAAAGCTGTTAAAACCCAAATTGTCAAAATCGGAGATTCGCAAGGTGTTTTTATTCCTAAAACACTGTTAGAACAAAGCGGAATTACTTCAGAAGTAGAAATAGAAGTTCAAGGAAATCATTTCATTATTCGCCCATTTAAACAAGTAAGAAAGGGTTGGGAAAAAGCATTTATAGAAATGGCGGAAAGATGAAATGAATGCCATTATTAATGACTTATTATTTTCATTTTCTAAAATCTTAAAGTTTCCATTAATAACTTGCTCAACTAATGTTGATGCAGGTGTTTCAATCTCATTTAAAAATTTTTCAATTGAAGTATCTTGGTCATAGAAAAAATTTTGTGAAAATACTTGTGAAATATTCTGATTAGGTCTAATACTACAGTTTTTTGTATCGAAAATATTGATTCTAAATATTCCTTTCTTTGCCTTCCAGCCAAAGTTCCTTAAAAGGAATTGAGGTACATAATGTTGGTTTATAGTTATATTTCCCATATAGTTTAAGAATAAGCTTTAAAAAACTTCATTTTCATTAGATAATTATAAACTGAAGTTATCCTAACTCAAATAAGCTGTTGTGCAGCTAGATTGTATAATAGGGAATTAAGTAACTAAGCGATCGCTTCTGAATTATGCCAGCAAAAAACCATCTGTCTCAAGAACAGAGAGAAAAGCTCTTAAAACACCTAAAAGA
>NZ_BJCE01000519.1:0-835 GCF_005402885.1 Sphaerospermopsis reniformis | reverse complement strand
AATGCTATACTTTCCTCATGGCATACATACCACTCAGAAAAGCGGTCGAATTTCTGGGATTGCATCCAAACACTTTAAGGAGATATGCAGATGAGGGGAAAATCAAAAGCATTAAAAACCCAGCAGGACAAAGATTGTACGATGTCGAATCATACATCAGGGGCGATTCAATTAGAACTCCCACTATTTGCTACTGTCGGGTTAGCTCCTCAAAGCAGCGAGATGACCTCGATAGACAAATCGCTTATATGCAATCCCTCTACCCAGACGCAGAAATCATCAAAGATATCGGGTCAGGACTCAACTTCAAAAGAAAAGGTCTGCGCTCCCTACTGGACAGACTTCTGCAAGGAGATAAATTCATCCTTGTTGTTGCCTGTCGGGACAGACTCGCAAGATTTGGATTTGAGCTTGTACAATACATGGTCGAGCAAAACGGTGGACAAATCGTGGTTCTCGACAAAACTGTACACTGTCCACAATCAGAGCTTACCCAAGTGGTTCGGCTTCGCTCACCATAAAATTTACTATCAATCCTTCACGTTTTTTCCTGTAGGATGCAGGACTGGAGAAAATACTCTAAAAAAATCAAAGAGGATTTATCTGAAATTGAGTTCTGCACAGAAAAGGAAGGTTAAATATTGGTTTGGTGTTTCCAGATTTGTTTATAATGAAACAATTCGGCATTTACAAACTCCAGAGACAAAAGCCAACTGGAAAGGGATAAAAACTGGGATTATTCAAGGATTGCCTGAATGGTGTAAAGATGCGCCATATCAAATTAAATCTATTGCCATTAAAGATGCTTGCCAAGCTGTTAAAAATGCTAAGAAAA
>NZ_BJCE01000518.1:0-845 GCF_005402885.1 Sphaerospermopsis reniformis | reverse complement strand
GTAAATTCTTGGTGGCTTTGTTTACTGCATTTAGTCAGGAAACAGATGATTTCACTAAATTAGTAAACGACTTATTTACCCAAACTACAGGACAAAAATTACCAGAAACAGCAAGTGCCGTAAAAATTTATTTACCAACATCTGTACAAGGGGTGAATCGAATTAAAGCAGACAGCAATAAAGTAGATTCTCAAAAAACAGATTGGTTAAGTTTATGGTTGATTGCTGGGGGTTTATTTACCTTTAGTATATCAGAACGGGTAAAAATAGCAGAACGAGTTTATGATTGGCGTGTTGTCGCCCTTGAACCACAAGATATTCCATTAAATAAATATCGTGAGGTGTTGAATCAACTCCGTCAATTTAACCCACCTTCTGGTGGTCATGGTATAGCCCGTTTTGATTCTGAATTAATATTGCGTTTCTGTCAACAATTATTAAATTATCATCAATCCCAAGCTGATACAGAAACCGATGAATTTGCACTTTTTCAACCAGTGAATCAATTTGTTAGCAACTTTATTGGTACTCACTTTGGTTCTAAAGGTCAAGTTTATGGTGTCAAGGAAGTTTTTACTTTGGGTTTACCTGGTTGGATTCGTCCTGAAAATCAGCAACAATTAACAGAATATAATCAAGTTTTGAGTGAACATTTATCAGTTATCACTACCTTATCTGCGGAAGAAGGACACAGTGAGTTATTAGCAGCTTATCGGGATTTTAAGCTGTTGTGCAGCTAAATCGAATAAACAGCATTACCTTTATTTTTAACTTTGCGCTCCCATTTAATAATAAGACCTCCTTCGTTTAGCAATTTATTTAATAATTCTTCTAACTGTTCTACT
>NZ_BJCE01000517.1:0-849 GCF_005402885.1 Sphaerospermopsis reniformis | reverse complement strand
GGGGGGCTTATGTCCTCATCTCACTTTTTTTGCTCCCATGTCAAGTCAAATTTTTCTCTGCTCGCTGCTGCTTATCTTGTTTCTTTTGTCAAGTTCATTTTATACCAAATTAGATGAGCTTACCCTGGTATCCTGGTTTCCCCGGATTTCTCACAAAGAAAATAAAAAAAGAGGTCAAAAACTGCGAAAATGTATATTTAGAAAGCATTTCAGCAGTTATAAAGTATGACCCCACTAACAACAGATAGTACACCAAAACAGTTCAAGTTTGAAAGAGAAAAATCAAGACCAATAGTAGTGAATTTCCAGGGTGGTAAAGTAACATCGGATGCAGGTTTAAGTTTAATTGCGGAAATAGACCGAAAATTGCAAATAACTAGGACTTACGCATTGACAAAAAATATCATCTATGTAGTCTAGATAATGACATCCTTGCGAAGGTTGGCAAAAATATGCTCATGGACAACAGAAGTAAACAGATTCCTCTGTACTTCATACCAATTGCTAATTATATTTTCAGAGCGCATAAACTCCAATTTCACAAATGCTTGAAGTGAACAAAATATGTGAGTTTTGATTGCACAGGTATCTCTAACCATGAACCGACAAATTCCACACACTTGTTTTATGGCACGATGAAAGGTTTCAATACCCCAATGAGTATCATGAATTGTGACGAAGGTACTTCTGGTTATGTCTTGAATTTTCTCCTCATCTGGCAGATATAAAATATAATGTCTAGAGTCTTCTTTTTTAAAGTCTTTCCTAAACAACTTTATAAATCCAAATTCTTTCAGATGAGTTCTTAATCCTTCTTCAGGAATATCCAAAGTGCCTACTTGGCAATAC
>NZ_BJCE01000516.1:0-860 GCF_005402885.1 Sphaerospermopsis reniformis | reverse complement strand
AAACGAGAGGTTTTGATCCTGCTAAACTTGCTCCCCAAGTAGCGCAGGTACTTTTTAATCCAAGAGTACATTATTTAGGACAACAAATTGCTAATCGTTTTACGCAAAAAGCCGTAGCTAGGTTAATTCGGCAATTATTAGCAGAAGAGGAAATTGGGTGATTGGTGATTGGTGATTGGTGATTGGTGATTGGTGATTGGTGATTGGTGATTGGTGATTGGTGATTGGTGATTGGGAATCATATAATTAATTACCCATTATCAATTATCAATTATCAATTATCAATTATCAATTACCCCCTTGATGTCCATTGTGGTCACGTTGAATACTTTCTTGTAGGGCTTGAATTTGTTCATGACGGGCTTCTAATTCCAAAGTGCGACGGGCTAAATCTTGATTTTGCAAGGTTAAAGATTGTCGCCACTGTTCCGCTTTTTCTGCTTCCTGCTGTAAAAATTCTGGGGTAATACCAGTTTTGAGGTAAGTTTGCACTAAATAAAGTACCCAACTGGTAGCGTCTTCAATTGTTTCTATTTCACCTGTAGGAGAAAGTTCGACTAATACCAGCACTTTCTCGTTCATGATGCTTCCTTTTGCCAGAAGAATACAAGTATCTTCAGAAATAATAGACCATAAATATTCAGATTCCTGACGTGCTAATAGGCGTAATTGATATTGCCCTAAAAAATCATTTTTACATACTTGAGCTAGATACAACATAGTAATTCAAAATTTGGTAATTGGTAATTGGTAATTGGTAATTGGTAATTGGTAATTGGTAATTGGTAATTGGTAATTGGTAATTGGTAATTGGTAATTGGTAATTGGTAATTGGTAATTGGTAATTGGTAATTGGTAAT
>NZ_BJCE01000515.1:0-882 GCF_005402885.1 Sphaerospermopsis reniformis | reverse complement strand
CAGGAAAATAACCTGTGATAAAAATTGATAATTTATCGTCCGAATGCTTCGCCCTTACAGGAAAATAACCTGTGATAAAAATTGATAATTTATCATCCGAATGCTTCGCCCTTACAGGAAAATAACCTGTGATAAAAATTGATAATTTATCATCCGAATGCTTCGCCCTTACAGGAAAATAGCCTGTGATAAAAATTGATAATTTATCATCCGAATGCTTCGCCCTTACAGGAAAATAACCTGTGATAAAAATTGATAATTTATCGTCCGAATGCTGATGCTTCCAGCACGCTTCGCGAACGCCCTTACAGGAGTCAGGAATTAGAAATTTTAGAAATTAGAAGCAGGATTTAATTTTTAGATACTAATTCAGCAAACTCCCTCAATTTCTGACCATACTTTTCTTGTGCAACCTCAAAAAAATCATTATGATTTGCATCTTCTACCCACAAATAAAGTTTCGGTGTAGTGACAGCAGCAAACAATTTTTCCCCATGCTCAAAAGGAACAATATCATCTAACTTACCGTGCATCACTAAAACCGGAACTTTGACTTTTTTGATTTTCTCTAAATTATTAAACTTATCAAATGGTAAAATGGGAAAAGGTACAACTACCCGAAAAGCAGAAGTAAAGGTACTTTCAATAATTAAACCCGCTATCGGTTTTCTTGCTGCTAAGTCTATCGCTGAACCTCCCCCTACAGAACGTCCAAAAACTATAATTTGCTCTGGTTTGATTTTTAAATCTTCCGTTAAATAGGGGTTGCTGAGAAAGTCTTTCCGTGAGGGCATAGGAGTCAGGAGTCAGGAGTCAGGAGTCAGGAGGAGATTTGAAAATTTCTTTGCCATCTCTTGAAATCCCAAAAAATGCACACTTTTT
>NZ_BJCE01000514.1:0-887 GCF_005402885.1 Sphaerospermopsis reniformis | reverse complement strand
GTCTTTACCTAGTCCAGATCGTAGCATCGTGAGTGAAGACATGCAAGTTGTGTATTGACGTGTATACTGATGTGCAATTGGTGTGAATAAGTGACTGGGGCATGGTGCTTGCATGCTGGGGATGTGGTCCTTATGACTGCGAGCTGGGGGCTGTTGACCGGGGACCGGGACCTGGGGACTGGGGACTGGGGACTGGGGACTGGGGACTGGTGACTGGGGACTGGGGACTGGTGACTGGTGACTGGTGACTGGGTAAGAGTTTTTACCAATTACCCATTACCAATTACCAATTACCAATTACCAAACTATTCTTTCAACCAGGGAGCTAAATGAGGAGTCCAGCTAACCAACTCCTCATCCTTAAACCACAGTTTAATTTCTCGTTGTGCAGTTTCAATCGCATCAGAACCGTGGATCAAGTTCCGACCAATATTAATCCCAAAATCACCGCGAATAGTACCAGGTTCAGAGGTTAAAGGATTGGTAGCACCAATAATTTTTCTTGCAGAAGCAACCACACCTTCACCTTGCCAAACCATCGCCACCACGGGTCCAGAAGTAATAAATTCTACTAACCCAGCAAAAAAAGGTCTTTCCCGGTGAACATCATAATGTTGTTCAGCCAACTCTTTACTGACATTAATCAACTTTAAGCCTACCAGGGTAAAGCCTTTAGTTTCAAAACGACGGATAATTTCACCCACCAACCCGCGTTGAACTCCATCAGGCTTGATTGCTAAAAAAGTGCGTTCCAAAGCTGTCTCCAAAAGCATAAAAAAGTTATCTGGGTTAATTGTCAATTGTATGTCCGTCTTTTGTCTAGTATTTACAGGAAGAAATAAGACAGGGGGCTGGAGGCAGGGGGCAGGATGCAGGGGGCAGGAGGC
>NZ_BJCE01000513.1:0-915 GCF_005402885.1 Sphaerospermopsis reniformis | reverse complement strand
CACGTTTACTAACTTACGCAGATGAAACACTATCATTATATGATGACAATACCACCGCACTGAGAAAGACTTATAACGCTAATATTACCATTGATAATAACACCTTCATAAGAGATAATATAATTATCTATAATGAACTGACTGACGCTAATTTTAATTTAACAGTTAATGCAGGTGCAGGAAATTTAACATTTGCACAAGCAATAGGTAACACGACAGCATTAGCAAATATTATTGCTAATAGCACAGGGACAACCGCATTTAACCAAGTTACCGCTACAAGTTTACTGACTAATGCAGGTGGAACAACATCATTAAATAGCAATATTACCACCACTGGAAGTCAGACTTATAACGATAATGTCACCATTACGAATAACCCCACATTAACAGGAAATGAAATTACCTTTAATGAAACTGTAGATGGTAATAGTAATTTAACCCTGAATGCAGGTACAGGAAATTTAACATTTGAGAAAAATGTCGGTAGTGGAACGCAGTTAAACAATTTAACAGCTAGTGGCAATAATATAAATATCAAAGGTAATGTTAGGACTACCGCGCTACAAACTTATAATAGTCCAGTAACTTTATTCAATAACAGCACCTTCACAGGCAATGGTATTATATTCAATAATACCCTGACTGGTACTGGGTTAGATTTTACAGCTAATGCAGGTACAGGAAATCTCACCTTTGGTAACAATGTAACATTAAGAGATATTATTGCAAATAGTACAGGGACAACCACATTTAACACAGTTACCGCTGCAAGTTTACTAACAAACGCAGGTGGAACAACATCATTAAATGGCAATATTACCACCACTGGAAGTCAGACTTATAACGATAATGTCACCATTGCGAATAACCCCACATTAACAGGAAATGGAATTACCTTTAATGAACTTGTAG
>NZ_BJCE01000512.1:0-928 GCF_005402885.1 Sphaerospermopsis reniformis | reverse complement strand
GGTGATTGGTGATGGGTGATTGGTGATGGGTGATGGGTGATGGGTGATTGGTGATTGGTGTTAATTGTGGTCTTTAGTTTTGCCAAGAGAATTTAAGTAGGCGTTTAATTTTGGGGAAAGTTCATCTATTAATGGTTTGAGAATGTTAACGTGTTCTATTGTTAATAATTTGCGAACATAAGCTAACCTCATCCAATGAATTGTTTCATTTAAAGAACCTCTAGCAATTCTGATAAACCGTTTATTATCTTGGAGGTTATAACGTCCCCTTCCTTCTGCTATATTTGCCCCAATACTATCTGCTGCACGCACCATTTGTCTACCAACAGTATCTTTAGAAAAACTATCCCATTGCATAACTATTCTCCAAATTTCATTTGCTAATTTCTCCGACAATCTATCAACTTGCAATTTCTCAAAATCTGGTCTACCCATATATAGCAATCCTAATTTATCCGTGAGAGTTCAACAAGCCTCAAATGCTTATAGAACAGAGATTTTTATCTGCGTATTTTCTCACAATTGGGGTAGAATTGCTATATCTTATCCCTACCCATCCCCTATCACCAATCACCAATCACCAATCACCAATCACCCATTACCATTTATTCAACCTCACCAATTAAAGTAAAAGCAGCCCAATGATAAGGACTTTCATAATTTTTATGTTTCATTGTTGTCAACATCGCTTGTCTTAATGCCGTACCTTTATCTAGTTTTTGTTCCATATTTTTATAAAACTCCGTCATCAAAAACGATGTAGAATCATCATCAACAGCCCATAAGGAAACCACAATACTAGGAATACCAGCACTAATTAAAGAACGGGATAAACCAATCACACCATCACCTTTAATATCTCCTTGTCCCGTATCACAAGCACTAAGAACTATCAATTCAGCATTCAGTTTTAAATCCAGAATTTCCC
>NZ_BJCE01000511.1:0-937 GCF_005402885.1 Sphaerospermopsis reniformis | reverse complement strand
GCAATCTATAATCGTCAAAGATATACACCAATTAATTGATAATTGATAATTGATAATTGATAATTGATTGATATTTTTAATTATTAATTAATTAATTAATTAATTAATAATTAAAAAGGTGGGTAATCAAAAACCGAACTTTTCCAAAATCAAACTTCCGAAAATCTGAACTTCTGAAAAATCGAACTTCTAAAAATTCTGAACTCCTGACTCCTGACTCCTAAATGCTGTATAATAAAAAAGAAATGCTATAAAAATGAAACAATGACAACCAACTTACCCAACAATACAACTACTACCTTTCGTCTTTCTCCCCTGATTAGAATTACATTGTTAACATTATATATAGCGTTAACAGTTCCCCTACCATTTTTAGCAGAAGTCACCAAAGCACCCACACCACCAATATTATTACGGGTAGGAATTGTAATAGGTTTTGTGGTATTATATGCAGTATTAACCGAAAGAGTAACTGTAAATGATCAGGAAATAAAAGTTATTTACCCTGTCTGGGTCCCTTCCTTCTTTCGTAAAGGTTGGTCTCTATCTTGGTCCGATATTAAAAGTTTAAAACCCCGCAGCACAGGTCAAGGAGGTTTAGTTTATTATTTCCTCAGTCACGATGGAAAAGCATATTTATTACCTATGCGTGTTGCTGGTTTTAACCGTTTGGTGAATTTTGTCCAAGCAAAAACAGGTATTGATACTACCGATGTTCGTCCTTTATCTCAACCTTGGATGTATATGATTTTATTTCTTTGTACTATCTTATTATTATTAGTAGATGCTTGGACTATTAATACAGCTATTTTGGGTAATTGGTAATTGGTAATTGGTAATTGGTAATTGGTAATTGGTAATTGGTAATTGGTAATTGGTAATTGGTAATTGGTAATTGGTAATTGGTAATTGGTAATTGGTAATTGGTAATTGGTAA
>NZ_BJCE01000510.1:0-939 GCF_005402885.1 Sphaerospermopsis reniformis | reverse complement strand
AAAAAATGAAACGCACTGCTATGGATAACGATTACATGATTCAAGTTCTCAGTTCTTGTTTCATTGACTCTACATTAGATTCCGATAAGCCCTTATGTCAAGCCTGATTGAGATGCTCTTACCCTGTTTCAATAACTGATAATAATTGTTGTAAACCTTCCCCTGTTTTACAGGAAATAGGAACTATTTCTTTAATATTAGTGTATTTTTGACGCAGTCCACGCTGGTCAAGATCCAGGGGGTGTTCATCAGTTTTATTTCCAACTAGGATAATAGGAGAATCACTGCCAAAGCTTTGGATAATTTTCAGCCAATATTCTAGTCTGTTTTGTTGTTCGTCTTCACGAGCATTAATAACTAATAGATAGAGACTGCGTTTAGTGAGAAAAAATTGGTGGGTAGCGTGCATGATTTCTTGACCGCCAAAGTCCCATATATTCAGTCGGATATCTTGGTTATTAACTTTAAGTTGCCAATTTTGAATATTGATGCCTTCGGTTTTACTTTCGTTTGGATCGAACTTTTTTTCAATCAGTCTTTTCACCAGGGAAGTTTTACCCACAGTTCCTTGACCTACCAGCAATACTTTAGCTTCATTGAGGGGTTGTTTTTTTTCACTTTGCAGAGAAAAATAGTAGCTCAGAATTTTGTCAGGTTCACCCAAATTATCCCAACTGCTACCTAAAATTTCTTCTGGAATATTTAGCTGATTCCCACACAAGTCTAGTTTTTTGAGTTTAGATAGTTGTTTAATCGCATCAGGCAAGGTTGTCAGTTGATTGTGACTGAGGTCAAGCCGGCTGAGGTTGGTGAGTTGTTTAATCGCATCAGGCAAGGTTGTCAGTTGATTGTGACTGAGGTCAAGCCGGCTGAGGTTGGTGAGTTGTTTAATCGCATCAGGCAAGGTTGTCAGTTGATTGTGACTGAGGTCAAGCCGGC
>NZ_BJCE01000509.1:0-955 GCF_005402885.1 Sphaerospermopsis reniformis | reverse complement strand
GAAGGGTATACCGGAAAAAGTGTGCATTTTTTGGGATTTCAAGAGATGGCAAAGAAATTTTCAAATCTCCTCCTGACTCCTGACTCCTGACTCCTGACTCCTGACTCCTGACTCCTGACTCCTATGCTCTCACGGAAAGACTTTCTCAGCAACCCCTACGTATTGGAGATCCCCCATTATCCCTCACAAGGGTAGGTATTTTACATTGTCGTGAGGGCAAGACTTGGAGGACAAGGCAGACAAGGTGACAAGGGAGGAAATACGTAACAATAATGTACACTTGGTAACAAAGACTGAGGCTAAACAGACCTTGTACTGAGCGATTTTGGATTATCCTCTCCTTTAAAGAAGAGGCTTGAAGGCGAAAAACATTTGTATTTTTCTCCATGAATGGAGAGGCTTGAAACCTTGTTTTTAGATTTTAGACTTTGATTTCAATCTAAAATCCAAAATCTAAGCTGTTACACAGCTAAATTGTATAATCCTAATATTCTGAACTCTTGTTTAACAGGCAAGATGCCTGTTCCACTTATACAAATTAAATGCACAACAGCTTAAAATCTAAAATCTAAAATTTTTTCGGTCAATAAATGAAGTTTTGTAACAAATTTGAGTATCTGCGTAAAAACTACAAGCTGTGAAAGAAAACCAAACAGGAGCAGACAAGTAGTTGGCATATTGATTGGAGGAGATGGAAGAATGAGCAAACACAGTCTATTGAATAAAGCTGTATATAGGGTTTGCTGAATAAACCTAAAACCTTGATATATCAAAGGTTAGAGGCTGATAAACACAGAAATTAGTGCAAGGGTTTTGAAGGGTATACCAGAAAAAGTGTGCATTTTTTGGGATTTCAAGAGATGGCAAAGAAATTTTCAAATCTCCTCCTGACTCCTGACTCCTGACTCCTGACTCCTGACTCCTGACTCCTATGCCCTCACGGAAAGACTTTCTC
>NZ_BJCE01000508.1:0-963 GCF_005402885.1 Sphaerospermopsis reniformis | reverse complement strand
TTAAAACACCTAAAAGAGCAAGATAATCCTTATGTAAGAGAGAAAATACTAATATTATTGTTGATGAATGATGGGAAAACTTACCAGGAAATAAGTGATTTTTTAAACATAGCATATACAACAGTAGCATATTGGGCAGTGCATGGAGATCCGGATAATATAGACAGTTTTTTAGATGGAAGAAGAGAAGGTAACTTCCGTAAAGTAACCAAAGAATATGAGAATTTGTTGTTAGAAGTAATTGAGAAGAACCCTGATGAATGTGGATATGAATTTGGCAGATGGACATCAGCAAGATTAGCGACATATCTAGAAATAGAGACAGGAATAAAGTTAAGTAGTTCGCAAGTAAGGAGAATTTTAGAGAGAAAAAAGTACGTTTACCTTTGGGCAAAGTATAGCCTAGAGGATAAACAAAGTCCAGAGAAGCGTAAGTTATTTAAAGAAAAATTAGCTGAATATTTAAAAATAACAAAATCATCACCAGAGCGTTTACAGGTATGGTTTTGGGACGAGAGTGGATTTAGTTTAAGAGTGATAAGAAGAAAAACATGGGGAAAGAAAGGCAAGAGAAAAGAGGTGACAGGACAAAGAAGAAGGGGAAGAGTGAATATTATGGGAGGGTTGCGTTATCATGACAAAAAAAGAATAAATTTTGTGATTAAACAGGGAAATGCAGATGTGTTTTATGAACAGTTAAAATCTCTCAACTATTTTTTAAAACAGGAATGGATAGAAGCAGGAAATAAGCCTGAAGACTTTAATGATAATTCAGCTAAGATAGTGATTATTCTTGATAATGCTAGTTACCATAAAAGAAAAGATATTTTGGCTCGTATTGAAGCAGAAATGCCAAATATTATTCTGGAATTTTTACCACCTTATAGTCCAGATTATAATTTAATTGAACTGGTATGGCATTCAGCGAAAGAATATATAGCCCACAGATTATTTGAATCAGTA
>NZ_BJCE01000507.1:0-963 GCF_005402885.1 Sphaerospermopsis reniformis | reverse complement strand
AAAAAGTGTGCATTTTTGGGGATTTCAAGAGATGGCAAAGAAATTTTCAAATCTCCTCCTGACTCCTGACTCCTGACTCCTGACTCCTATGCCCTCACGGAAAGACTTTCTCAGCAACCCCTAATTAGTTAGTTACTGCGAATCACAGTTGCAGATTTTGGCTAGAGGCATCAAGAAGAAGCAAGGCATTTGCTTCTTTGATCACCTAAATAGGCGAAGCGATCTAGTGTTGTGAAAGCTGATTTTTTTGACCATCTATGGGAGTAAGTGGTTAACAGGGTGGGGAGATTTAGCCAAAAGGACCGCCAGCAGTACCGAAAAGACCACCGCCACCGATTGGACCACCAGGACCGCCAGGACCGCCAATACCGGGTGTAGGTGCGGCTTGTCCATTGATAACGGGTGCTGCACCCAACGCTGCAACTTGAGGAACTATGGGCGCACCTAATCCTAAAAAGTCTTGGGCTGCGGTGTTCACAGCAGAACTTGTACCGATGGAGTCACCTGTGCTACCATTAGGTCCAGAAGCTGTAGTACCTTGCAAGTTTGCTAATCTATTAGCGAAGTTACTGCCAGCTAATTCAAAGTCAGCCCCTCCAGTGATAAATTCTTGTGCTTCATCAGATAAAACAACAAATAAATTGGCAGCATTTATTTGATTTGACATGATTGTTAGCCTCACTTACGAAATTAGGTGAATCATCACCTAACAACCCAACTATAAGCATTCTTGCTCGGTAATTCATAAATCTAGGGATAGAAATCAGATTTGGTAGTTTTACTTCTCCAAGTAGATATAAAATCTTTTAATTATTACAGATATATTCATACCCTATCTAGGGTTTGCTGAATAAACCTAAAACCTTGATATATCAAAGGTTAGAGGCTGATAAACACAGAAATTAGTGCAAGGGTTTTGAAGGGTATACCGGAAAAAGTGTGCATTTTTTGGGATTTCAAGAG
>NZ_BJCE01000506.1:0-985 GCF_005402885.1 Sphaerospermopsis reniformis | reverse complement strand
TTGAAATCCCAAAAAATGCACACTTTTTCCGGTATACCCTTCAAAACCCTTGCACTAATTTCTGTGTTTATCAGCCTCTAACCTTTGATATATCAAGGTTTTAGGTTTATTCAGCAAACCCTAATTAGTTATCGGCAGTCTGATGCTCACGGGAAATGACAAACCGATTTGCTACCGTTTCTGGCTGAATCGCTGATAAAATAACATGACTGGAATCAGTGATAATGACAGCCCTAGTTCGTCTACCATAGGTGGCATCTATCAGTTGCCCTCTATCTCTAGCGTCGGTAATAATGCGCTTAATTGGGGCAGATTCTGGACTGACAATGGCAACTACTCGATTAGCGGAAACAATGTTGCCAAAACCGATGTTGATTAATTGAATATCCATAAAAAAAATAGGCGCTCTAGGCGCGAGGAAAAGTTCTTGATAAACATATTCTCATGTTATACATAAAAAATGGGAGTTACAACGATTAAAGTCTTGATATCTTGAGTTTTTAAATCACAACTCCCGGCTTTTAGCTTTTTATCAGCTATAAATGCTAAAAATATTTCTAAGGATATATAGAAAATTATATTCATAAAAGGTAGTCGTCGCTAGATTGCCCACCAATACTGTTCGCTTAACGAAATTTACGTAGGGCTTGCTGAATAAATGTAAAACCCAGATAAATCAAGGGGTTGGGGCTGCTAAAAAAGAAAGTAGGTGCAAGATTTTTGAGGGGGATACTCCCAAAAGCGTGCATTTTGAGTTGAATAAGTCATAAAATCTAGGGATAACAGATAGCCCAAACTCTTGCCTCTTGCCTGGTCTCTTGCCTGCCCCCACAAAAAGACTTTTTCAGCAAACCCTACGTAGGGTTTGCTGAATAAACCTAAAACCTTGATATATCAAAGGTTAGAGGCTGATAAACACAGAAATTAGTGCAAGGGTTTTGAAGGGTATACCGGAAAAAGTGTGCATTTTTTGGGATTTCAAGAG
>NZ_BJCE01000505.1:0-1006 GCF_005402885.1 Sphaerospermopsis reniformis | reverse complement strand
GTTCTACAAGACAGACCTTGTTTAATTCGGGTCATGCAGCAGGTAATTGGCGCGAGTTAACCTTTACAGGAGGGAGTATCTTAGCCTTCTACTTAATTCAAAATGGCACGAGTGAGAATTGGTTAGCCCTAGTCTTTATTGACGATACTAAAAGCCGCTCCTTTATACAATCTTCATTTATTCATGGTTATAGCAGCTAATTTGATACCTATCTTGCATAGTTCCTTGACTTTAGCTTCTTTCTTACCTTCCTTGCCTTTGGATAGCCTTTTCTCTACCCAAGGCATTATGATTATGCTGTTGGCGGCTTATGCTGGTGCAATGTGGATGTTTCTTACCAGCGCCCCAAAAGTTTATACTGTGATGGTGTCAGATTTGGAAATTGCCCGACAACTCTATGAAGGTTTGCTAGATTTGCCCGCTGCGGAAGTACCTTTGCACTATTATTACAACTACGAACAAACTATTGGTGCAACGGGGATTGATCCGCTTTATATGTCTTCTAGTCCCAGTTGGTCTAATAAAACCATGACTAATGGCAGTGATGGACTATGGTATCAATTAAAGAAAAATATTCAACTGCACATTATTACTGGTGCGAGTTTAGGAACTAAAAATCAACAGCGTCATGTTTGTTTTGACCGTGATTGTTTGGAGTTGATTTTAATGCGGGTGGAAGTGCGGGGTTTGAAGTTTAAAATTCGCAATCAAAAACCTTTGAATTTTTTGGTGAAGGACTATGAAGGCCGTGTGATTGAAATGGCTGAAGTTACTGGTTAGTTAGGGTTTGCTGAAAAAGTTATCTGTGAAGGACCAGTGACAGATGCTACGCCACGGTGACAGTTTCAAGAGTTGGATAGGAACTATTTTTTCTTTAAGTAGGGTTTGCTGAATAAACCTAAAACCTTGATATATCAAAGGTTAGAGGCTGATAAACACAGAAATTAGTCCAAGGGTTTTGAAGGGTATACCGGAAAAAGTGTGCATTTTTTGGGATTTCAAGAGA
>NZ_BJCE01000504.1:0-1012 GCF_005402885.1 Sphaerospermopsis reniformis | reverse complement strand
TTTGGGATTTCAAGAGATGGCAAAGAAATTTTCAAATCTCCTCCTGACTCCTGACTCCTGACTCCTGACTCCTGACTCCTGACTCCTGACTCCTATGCCCTCACGGAAAGACTTTCTCAGCAACCCCTATTGATGATTAGCGGGCAAGATGCCCGCACCACCAGAAGAAATCAGGAAATGTTGAGATATTTTCTGATTTTGAACGTCCTCAACTGATAACTGAATTTAAGCTGGTTCAAACTTCAATGAAACACCGTTCATACAGTAACGTAAACCAGTGGGTTTGGGTCCATCGTTAAATACATGGCCTAAATGTCCACCACAACGGCTACAATGAACTTCAGTTCTGGTCATGAAAAAAGAACGATCTACAGTAGTAGCGATCGCCCCATCAATAGGTTTAAAAAAGCTAGGCCAACCAGTACCACTGTTATACTTAGTGTCTGAAATAAACAAAGGCTGTCCACACCCAGCACAAACATAAGTACCAGGTTCATAATTTTTGTCTAAAGGACTGGTATGAGGTCGTTCTGTACCATGTTTTCGCAACACCTGAAACTGTTCCGGCGTTAAAATAGACTTCCATTCCTCTTCAGCTTTGGTGACTTCAAATTTTGTATCCGCAGATGCCATAGGTTGTGAACTCCCAGTTATATACCGTGAAAAAAAGGCTGTACCGACTAAGACGGCACTAATTTGTAAAAAATGGCGTTTGTCCATAGATATATTATTGGCATAGTCAGAAGGGAACAGGAAACTGGGGACTGGGGACTGGGGACTGGGGACTGGTGACTGGGGACTGGGGACTGGTGACTGGGGTCTGGGGTCTGGGGACTGGGGACTGGTGATTGGGGTTTGGGGATCGTGGCGTGTGTAGTGGGGAAGGAAATTTGAGGTCTTAGGTTCTAGGTATGAGGTTTGAGACTTGAGTTCGGGGGTGCGAATGAAGTGCTTTGATGCTCGCGGAGAGTGCAGGCAGTCATAGGGAAGGGAGTCAGGAGAATTAGGTAGG
>NZ_BJCE01000503.1:0-1024 GCF_005402885.1 Sphaerospermopsis reniformis | reverse complement strand
CTAATTTATCAGACCCAAAATGCACAGTTTTTAAGGTATACCCTTCAAAAATCTTGCACTTTCTTTCCTCCTGATCAGCCTCAAACCTTTGATTTACGAGTATTTTGGGTTTATTCAGCAAGCCCTATTTATCCCTTTGATTAAAACTAGCCTCTATTAAATTTATACTGAGCAGAATTTCTGCTAATACTCGCTGCAATGCGTAATACAAACCATATTTACCATCTAAAATGCCTCCTTTGACAATCAGGCAATAAACCAGTATAATTAATGGGGCGATGATTTTTCGCTTACGCAGACGATCGCCTAAACTAAGTTCATGGTTCGGGGTTTCTAGGAGTTTTTTGGACTCAATCACCATGTAACGTTGTTGCGCCCATAACCAGCGATTTAATGGTTTGCGATCGTCGTGGTGAATGTATGCTGTCAGTTGACTAGAGTTACCTCGATTTTTTAGTAGTTGTGTGTGACCATCATCAATATAAATTGTTTTGTCTTTGCGAAAGAGTACCTCACGGGGTGGGAGTATGGTACCTCTTAAAGGTTTACCAAATACACAATATTTAAATCTGGCAAAGTAGCCGTCAATGGTAGTATCTAGAGGTAAATTTTCAATTTCCGTAATTAGTTCATCGGTTAAGATATAATCAGCATCCAGAGATAAAACCCATTCTGATTTAACTTGCTCTAAGCCATAGTTCCATTGATTGGCGTGAGTATCAAATTTTCTTGTAAAGACTTCTGCTTGCGGATAGGAAGATAATATTTCTGAAGTTTCATCTGTGCTGTAACTATCAATAACAATAATTTGTTTTGCCCAGGTGAGTTTTTCTAGGGTGCGATCGATGTTGGGGGCTTCGTTATAGGTGAGGATGAGGGGGGTAATTTGTTCTAGCATATAGTGATCTGATTTGATTCATGAATTTTTTGTAGAGGCAGGGAACAGGGAACAGGGAACAGGGAACAGGAAAGAAGGCTGTCAGTATTTATGGTGAGCGAAGCCGAACCATGTATGGAGTTCTGT
>NZ_BJCE01000502.1:0-1050 GCF_005402885.1 Sphaerospermopsis reniformis | reverse complement strand
TATTTAATTGGTATTTGGTAATTGGTAATTGGTAAGTGGTCATTGGTAATTGGGAATTGGTAATTGGTAATTGGTGATTGGTTAATTCTAATTCCCAGTCGGCAGTTCCCAGTCACCAGTCACCAGTCACCAGTTCCCAGTCGCCAGTCACCAGTCACCAGTCCCCAGTCCCCAGTCCCCAGTCCCCAGTCACCTACTATAATCTTTCCCAGTCTAAATTAGATCCAACTTCCGCTAGTTGTTCTAGGTTATTTGGATCTTCTAAAAAAGGTAAACAACCTAAAACGGGGATGTGAGTAAATGATTCAATTAACTCCGGTGGTGTTAAGTCAGCTATTTCCTCATCAAACCGTGGTTGTGTACAATTAAGGACAATTCCCCGCAAATTTATCTTAGCCTGTCTTGCCAATGCTACATTAGCCACAGCTTGAGCGATCGCACCCAATCGCACAGGTACAACTAAAACCGTAGGTAAACGCCATTCACCCGCTAAATCAGCTACCGTCAATTCATCCGTAACTGGTGAACCTAACCCTCCCAAAGATTCCACCAACAAAAAATCACTTCGTTGTTGCAACTTTAACAAAGTTTGCCAAACCAAACCTAAATCTATAGTCCGATTTTCCTTAGCAGCGGCAATGGGTGGCGCTAGAGGTGCTTGAAAATACAAAGGCGTGAGTTCTTCTGGAGTCTGACTTAGTGTAAAAAGTGACTGATATAACTCCTTGTCACCCTCCCCAGATTGAATGGGTTTCATAATCCCCAAGCGGCTTTGAGGGCGATATTTTTGCCAATAGGCTGCTAGAGCGGTAGTCAAAAAAGTTTTACCAGCCCCCGTATCAGTTCCTGTAATTAGTAATGTGTTTGACAATTTATTTACGAATAATTACTGTAAATGAAAAAATTTAGCCCAGCCGGAAAATAGCTGGACTATCTTTAATTTAGCGTTAATCGCGCTAATTACT
Source organism: Sphaerospermopsis reniformis (assembly GCF_005402885.1). NCBI lineage: Bacteria > Bacillati > Cyanobacteriota > Cyanophyceae > Nostocales > Aphanizomenonaceae > Sphaerospermopsis > Sphaerospermopsis reniformis. The sequence continues at coordinate 85 of NZ_BJCE01000502.1, read as the reverse complement.
AGGCGTAATTTCTGGTGTGGGAGTAGTTTCCGGGATGGGATTATTTTCTGGTGAGTCTGTACCGGGTGTTTCCGTGAGTGAGGGG
>NZ_BJCE01000501.1:0-1053 GCF_005402885.1 Sphaerospermopsis reniformis | reverse complement strand
AAAAGGTATATCGCCCCTAACCATACTGGCAACCATCCCAGTTGATATACTCGTCATCTGCTCAAGTACCCGCCTTACCTGCACCAGCATAGTTGGCGGTACGTATGCAAGTGACGCCTCCCCGTTTGTGGCCTCCTCGTTTTTATGATTATTCCCACCTGGCAAGAGCAGCTCCTCCCCAGAGCTACATCAGTTTATTATTGATGCCGAAAGGCTAGGGTTGTTGCGCTCATAGCGTTAGAACATCATACCTTATAAATAATCAATTAATTCAGGTAAAATTGATTTATTTGCCAAACCGTTATTTCCATTGGCTTTGGCAGATGATTAAATAATTTCAGGGAGATCAAGACTTATTACCAAATAGGAGAAAGTTGGTAGCTGATGCAGCAAAACTGATCCCCTGCCTCCTAGCAAGAGCATTCAGCAGCAAAAGAATGTCTAAAAAATTCGCCAGAAGTGCGATCGCTCTCGGCAGTAATATGGGTGATCCCCAAAGAACTTTAGCAGCCGCTTTAGAGACTTTAGCCCAAACCCCTGGTATTATTCTCGAAGCAAAATCCAGTTGGTATAGAACCAAAGCCGTAGGACCGCCACAGCCAGATTATTTAAATGGCTGTTCCATATTGCAAGTAGAAATGTCTCCACAAGCTTTATTAACCAGCTTGTTAGCAATTGAACAAAAATTTGGTCGTGTGCGTCGAGAACATTGGGGACCGAGAACTTTAGATTTAGATTTATTGTTGTATGATGACTTAATCTTAAACGAGCCAAATCTCCAGATCCCCCATCCCCGGATGCACGAGCGAGCTTTTGTCCTAGTCCCATTGGCAGAAATTGCCCCAAATTGGAGAGAACCCCTATCTGGTTGTACAATTGAGAATCTGCTGCAAGAAGTAGACCGTTCTGATGTACATTTAGTTAAGTAGGGGTTGCTGAGAAAGTCTTTCCGTGAGGGCATAGGAGTCAGGAGTCAGGAGTCAGGAGTCAGGAGGAGATTTGAAAATTTCTTTGCCATCTCTTGAAATCCCAAAAAATGCACACTTTTTCCGG
>NZ_BJCE01000500.1:0-1054 GCF_005402885.1 Sphaerospermopsis reniformis | reverse complement strand
ATTCATAATAATCCTGAAGAATCACAACGGTTATTAGGACTGCATTATGAACAGCTAAAGCAACTTATAGAGAAAGCAATAGAGCTACATAATAATAAAAAGGAATTGGCAGAATCTAAAAAAGTTAGACTCATTCTGGGAGGAGGTGGACGCAAGCCAAAACTAACCCCAGAGTCGCAAATAATTTTAACATTAACATATTTACGTCATTTGACAACATTTCAGTTACTGGGAATTCAATTTGGCGTAAGTGAGACAACAGCAAATGATACATTTAACTATTGGTTTCCACTACTGGGAGAATTATTACCACCAAGTTTAATATCACAGGTAAAAAAAACTCCAACGACCACGAAATTGTTAAAGAACTGTTAACGGAGTTTGAGTTAATCGTGGATAGCTATGAACAGCCTATAGAAAGACCTTCAGAGCATGAGACACAAAAAAAGTATTACTCAGGTAAAAAGAAAACTCATACTAGAAAAAACCAGCTAATTGTCCTACCAAATGGTAAAGATATTGTAGATGTAAAGGCTGGTAAACCAGGTCCCAAAAGTGATATCAGCTTATTTCGTGAAACCTCCCAGGAATTTGAGACCAAACAAAGGTTTAATGGGGATAAAGCTTATGAAGGAGAAGAGTCAATTAAAACCCCTCAGAAAAAACCGAAAAAACAAGAATTAACGCCTGAACAAAAGTCCAGAAATAAAGAACTAGCGTCGGAAAGAATTTTTGTTGAACATTTAATTCGTTTAGTCAAGATATTTAGAGTTGCCCAAGAAAGATTTAGATTAAATACCCAGAAATATGAACAAATAATTATGACTATTTGTGGACTTGTAAGATTGCGTATTGGTACTGTTATTTTGTAGCTATAGCAAATTGCAAGTTTCCTGCATAAAATCTAATTTCAGAGGTGCTATTTTTTGGCTAATTCCCAATAGCAGGCATCTTCAGCACTGATTATAGCGTATAATCTGAGTATCTTTGCACTTAACCTTCATTTCCTCAAAAGCAGTTGTGGTGAAGGTTAGATAGTTTTCGGAGATGTCTA
>NZ_BJCE01000499.1:0-1063 GCF_005402885.1 Sphaerospermopsis reniformis | reverse complement strand
ATTTTTTCCGGGCTATACTAACAGTAACTATCTCTAGCCCTGATGATTACGTCAAGTCTGGCTGAAATGAGAACATCCTCAAAGCCATACACAGACTGCCTTTTTAATTTTCGGACAGGTCTAATGACCGCTTTGCTGTGGAGTTAACTAAACCTCTCAAAGCTACAGATGGCACGGTTGCGTTTCCTGCTGGTACTGTTGTGGTTGCTAAAACTACATCTGTAAGTAAGAGTAATTTGGTTTCGGCTACTGGCATTGCATTGGTTTATCCTAATTCCCAAGGTACAATTAAACAGGAAACAATACCAGCTAATACGTTATTAATTAGGGGTAAAAATAAGCGTCCATTACTTGCTCAAAAACTGCATGATGCAGGGTCAGATATTGCCAAACAAGATTTATTGGTAGGATTACTGAGTAGTTTGGGGAGAGTGGGTAGTATAGTTAATCAACCTCGTACTCAATCTAGCACTGTTGTTTCTGGTGGAAGTTTTAATCAAAGTACGGTTACTACTAATGCTGACCCGCAGATATGGGCTGCTGCATTGGAGGGATTTTTTGATCCATTGAGCGATCGCTTATCGAGACGTTCTGATCAAGCAGTGCAAGAATTATTGCAACGTCCTAATATTCAGTATTTACCTGAAGGTATGGAGGTTTCAGTTGTTGTTAATAATTTCTTGAAAGTTGAAAGGTAAGTATTCAGCTATCAGTAATCAGCTTTTAGCGTTTCTTAGTCTAGTAATGTACACTCTAATTGATTTACTGTTTACTAAAACTAAAAAAATCTGTACCTCACTAGCTTGAGAAATGCTATATAACAGCAAAAACAAAGATTTAGCAAATTGAGATAATTTACACTCTGCGCGGTTGTTTTCATTCTTTGTATTTAGCATTGAAAGCTTTTAGCGGAGCGTGCTGTATGACTTCTGCTTACAGGGTAAGAGCATCTCAATCAGGCTTGACATAAGGGCTTATCGGAATCTAATGTAGAGTCAATGAAACAAGAACTGAGAACTTGAATCATGTAATCGTTATCCATAGCAGTGCGTTTCATTTTTTG
>NZ_BJCE01000498.1:0-1115 GCF_005402885.1 Sphaerospermopsis reniformis | reverse complement strand
ATATTAATGGCTAAACACGCTGGTATAGCAAGGTTTACCTATAATTGGGGTTTAGCTACTTGGGCTTCTTTGCATAAAGATGGATTAAAGCCAAACAAATATATCCTCAAAAAATTCTTTAATAACCATGTAAAACCTGAATTGGCATGGATTAAAGAAAAAGGTATTTGTCAGAAAATCACTCAATACGCCTTTGATAGTTTAGGTGAGGCTTTCCAGAGATTTTTTAAAGGACAGTCTAAATATCCCAACTTCAAAAAGAAAGGGAAAAATGATAGTTTTACAATTGATAATGGTGGTAAACCAATTCCTGTAGGTGGCACATCAATAAAACTACCAACAATTGGATGGGTAAAAACTTATGAAGGATTACCTCATACCACCTGCAAAAGTATTACTATTTCTAGGACTGCTGATAGCTGGTACATAGCTTTTTCTTATGAACAAGAATGTCGACCAACTATTAAAAAACATGATGCTGTTGGTGTTGATTTGGGAGTAAAGGAACTAGCTATTCTTAGCACTGGTATTACTTTTGCTAATCCTAAACACTACAAACAGAACTTAGCTAAACTGCAAAGATTATCTAATATCTACTCTAAAAAGGCTTCATGTTCAAGCAATAAGCATAAAGCCAAAATTAAACTAGCTAGACATCATGCGAGAATAGCAAACCTGCGAAAAGACACTCTTCATAAACTTACTACTTACTTATGCAAAAACCACGCGAAGATAGTAGTAGAAGATTTGAATGTTTCAGGGATGTTATCAAACCATAAATTAGCCCAAGCAATAGCTGATTGTGGGTTTCATGAGTTTAAGCGTCAGCTAGAATATAAAGCTAAAAAGTTTGGTTGTGAAATTATAATTGCTGATAGATTTTATCCATCAAGTAAAACCTGTTCTCGATGTGGGCATAAAAAAGAAAATCTTTCTTTATCCGAAAGAATTTATTGCTGTGAGAACTGTGGTTTTGAGATAGATAGGGATCTAAACGCTGCAATTAATTTATCGCGTTTGGCTAAAGCGTGAAAGTCTACCGAGGGATAACTGCTCCCATGCTCCCGTTGAAGTAGAAAGTAAAGTCTAGTTTTGTCTAGGTTTTATATAGCAGA
>NZ_BJCE01000497.1:0-1123 GCF_005402885.1 Sphaerospermopsis reniformis | reverse complement strand
CCCAGTCCCCAGTGCCCAGCCCACAGTCCCACGTCCCCAGTCCCACGTCCCCTATCACCAGACCCCGGCTCCCAGTCACCAGTCCCCAGTCACCAGTCCCCAGTCACCAGTCACCAGTCACCAGTCCCCAGTCACCAGTCACCAGTCCCCAGTCACCAGTCCCTATTCCCTGACAACTAACAAATTAAAACTCTAAACTCGTAAATTCAGGTTGACGATAATAGGCTGTCATATCGTCAAACTTTCTTAATTCAGCCTGATGAATTACAATTTCGGGAAAATTCAACAGCCATTGTTGATTTAATTCAGATAACAAATTACTGAGTTGTACCCGATCTAAATCAGTAGGAATTTCGCCAAAATAACCTAATGTAACATGAGCAGTAAAGTGGTAATGTTGCTCAATTCCCAAACCCATTAATTTGCGATTTTGATAAATCAACCGCCTCAGTTGAATAATTTCTTCATAGGATCTTTCATCTTTGGGTATTAAACACACCGCTAAAGCTCTTGGCATTACTATTAGTCCTAGCATTTGCCAAGAAATGGGATTACTGACTTCACCCCGCAACTGTTGATACTGCTTAAACAAATTCCCTAAGCAAGTATTTAAATCCTGTTCAAATTGGGGATTTTTCTCAGTAGCATGAATGTAAGCATGATCCCAAATCAAGTCCGCTAAGGTGAAATGAAAACTGGCAGGAGGTAGAGGTACAATCAAATCAGAATTGATTGGTAACTCTAACAGCGATCGCTGAAAAGTCTCAATTTGGCTGTAAAAATCAGCGTTCTGTGTATCTTCTGCTGCTGGTGGGGTAATCAGTGTATAACCAGGAAATGGTGCTGGTTTTCTGACTCCATCAACAGGTTTAAATTTATAAGATTCCTGGATATGCTGAACTTGGGTTTTGTAAGATTCTGGTAGCGTCATGCGTGCTACCCGATTTAAATAGGTTTGGTAGTTGTCGTCCAATCTTCTTAGCCTCGCGCTCTCTTGATAGATTGTAGGAAAATTTACATAATTTGACCAAGTTATTTTATTTGGGGACTGGGCACTGGGTACTGGTGCTTGTGTATGCGTTTTAGTTGTCTGCTGTCCTGTTCATCACTTTCCACTACTATC
>NZ_BJCE01000496.1:0-1124 GCF_005402885.1 Sphaerospermopsis reniformis | reverse complement strand
ACATTTTGATGCACCTTGATGCAAGGGTTTTTACCTATTTTACCCCTTTTCCTTGCACTTTGTTCCTCTGTTCTGCCCCCTAAACTCTTGTTTTATCTAGGTTTTGTGTTTATTCAGCAAACCCTAACTACTCTGTCTACGGCTATATGGAAGAAAAAATTTGGCAAAAATTTGTTTTGGTCATTGCCACAGCCAAAATAGTGTGCTATATTAATTAATGTTGATAAAACGTTTGGCTCAGTAGCTCAGTTGGTTAGAGCACGGGACTCATAAGCCTGGGGTCGTTGGTTCAAATCCGACCTGAGCCATTTTTAAAAGAATAAATATAGTCAAGCCAGAATTGATTATTTGCTAAATTAAACCTGATTTTCAGGCTTTCTTTTAGCATTGATATAGTTTAACCAGTGCTAGTTAATAGTGTTTTGATTTAGTTTAATAACAGAAATAGATACGGGTTCAATTATTACAAATGTTGTGAGCGTATTAAGTTAGAAATAATTTACTTAGGCTATACTAAGTAATACAGATTTTCCAATGAGACATTTACCAAAATAATTACAATGGTTCAGAAAATCGCCTTATTTAATCATAAAGGTGGTGTTAGCAAAACTACCACTACCTTTAACTTAGGTTGGATGCTTGCAGCAAAAGGCAAGAGAGTAATACTTGTGGATACAGATCCTCAATGTAATCTGACAGGGATGGCTTTAAAAGAAGAAACAGAAGAAGATGAAGCGAGAATAGAAAATATCTACAATACACATTCTAATATTAAAACAGGTTTAGCACCTGCTTTTGAATCTCAACCAAGAGCTATTGAAGCAGTAGATTGTATACCCATACAAGGACAAGAAGGATTATTTTTATTACCAGGCTATGTGGGTTTTGGTGAATATGAAGTAACATTAGGTATTGCACAGGAGCTAAGTGGTTCAATTCAGACTTTAAAAAATTTACCAGGTGCAATTTATGATTTATTAGAAAAGACTGCGAGTAAATTAGACATCTCCGAAAAAGAATCAAATTATGGTATAACAAGGTAAAATCGTGCATCTACCCTGAGATTATGAGCAACATAGTTGAGTACATTCATAATAATCCTGAAGAATCACAACGGTTATTAG
>NZ_BJCE01000495.1:0-1131 GCF_005402885.1 Sphaerospermopsis reniformis | reverse complement strand
TCTCTTGAAATCCCAAAAAATGCACACTTTTTCCGGTATACCCTTCAAAACCCTTGGACTAATTTCTGTGTTTATCAGCCTCTAACCTTTGATATATCAAGGTTTTAGGTTTATTCAGCAAACCCTAAAAACCAACAAACTGCAAGGTTTTTCTACTCATAACCTGAAACCCTTGGTAGGGACAATTTATGAATTGTCCCTACATCTTTTTCGGAGAGGTCTATTGATGGAAAAATTAATCAAATCAACCAAAAATTAGTCTAAAACTGGTAATGGGAAGGAGAGATTAACAGTGTTGATCAGAGAACCAAGAGAAGGAATGTCAGTTGTGGTGACATTAAAATTGACATCTGCAACAGGAACAATCTTTGTAGAGGGTAAAACTACATTAATAGTAGATACTGTTGTAGTTGCAGAGGGAATAGGAAGATTAGCAGGGGGAATATTAATTGTGCTACTTCCTCTTCCTGTACTAATCTGATTTGAACTACTGTCTTTCTTGATAGCAGAAACAAAGCTAGGGCGTGTATTATTTGCTGTACCATTGACCTCAATAACTGATGGTATTGTGATTTGAGCGGCTTTGGGAACTGGTACAGTAGGTGTAGATGGAGTTACATTGGGAATTGTGACAGTTGGTTTTGGGATGTTAGGTTTTGGGATGTTAATTGATGGTTTAACAACAGAGATATTTGGTGCTGTTATGGTAGGAATATTGATCGTGGGGATAGATTGAGCTTGGGCAGTTTCAGATATGAAAGCTGTGAGTATGAAAGTTAAGATTAAGCCCTTCACTTCAAGATGAGCAATAGGTTTGATTTTGATTGTCTTGATTTTGATTGTCATTGATTTTCATCCTCTATTTCCAGATATTGATTTATTCTCATGTCGATTACCAATTACCAATTACCAATTACCAATTACCAATTACCAATTACCAATTACCAATGTTTTTGATGATATCACTCGTCTAGCTTCGTATATTAGAGGTTGTTTGGAAAGTTTTTAAGTTAGCGAAAGTTAGCAAATGATTAACTAGCTAATTTCCCTTGATAAAGGCTTCCCAAAGCATCACAGTTATCTTCTATTAACCATAAATCATGTTTTTGGGCAAATTCAACAATTTCCTTT
>NZ_BJCE01000494.1:0-1138 GCF_005402885.1 Sphaerospermopsis reniformis | reverse complement strand
ATGCGCTTCTGTATGTAAACCTTGGGTAGCAAAAGAACCATAAGCACTGGTTAATTCTAGGAGATTGACTTCGTTAGAACCAAGTGCTAAAGAGTAGGTAGGCTTGAGTTCCGATTTAATCCCCATATCCTGTGCTAGTTTAATGGTTGGCTCATATCCCACATCTATTAATACCCTTACTGCAATTGTATTAATAGAACGGGTAAGAGAATCTTTGAGATTCATTGAGCCATAGAATTTTTCACTGTAGTTTTTTGGTTCATAACCATCTACTACTAATGGTGCATCCACATAGCCATCGTAGGGACTCTTACCTGTAGCGATCGCCGCAGCATAGACAAAACCTTTAAATGTTGATCCTGGTTGTCTTTGCGCTTGAGTTACACGATTAAACTGGTTTTCGCTAAAGTCCTTACCTCCTACCATTGCTTGAATTTCCCCATTGCGGGGATCAATAGCTACTAAAGCGGCTTCTTTAAAATTTGCCCAACTACCTTGAGTTCTGAGAACTTTAGCCACTGCTGCTTCTGCTGCCTTTTGCCAGGTCGGGTTTAAACTGGTTTCTACTACTAACCCTCCTGCTGCTAACACATCAGGCTTAACATATTTTGGTAATTCCTGCTGAATGTAGGAAGTAAAGTAAGGAAACTCAACTTGAAAGCGTCTCGGTAAATTGCTATTAACTGTGAGTGGTTCTTGAATAGCGGCTTGCTGTTGTTCTGGTGTAATTATGCCATTTTCCAGCATCCTCTGTAACACTTGATTTCGCCTTGCCATAGCTGCTTGAGGATTTTTATTTGGGGCGTAAGTGTTGGGAGCAGGAGCAAGTCCGGCAATGGTGGCCATTTCTGATAAAGTCAGTTGATCCACGGATTTATTAAAATAGACCCAAGCCGCATCTGCTACACCATAAGCACCAGAACCCAAATAAACTAAATTTAGGTAACGCTCTAAAATTTGGTCTTTACTGAGTTCTTGTTCCATTTTCTGAGCCAGACGCACTTCCTTGATATCGCCTTTGACCATTCTTCAATGCTTGGGGGATCGTCTGATTCGGTGTACTTAATCCCTAAACCACCACCGACATTTAACTCTGTCAATTCTAAATTATATTTTGCTGCATCTCGCAACCACTGTA
>NZ_BJCE01000493.1:0-1138 GCF_005402885.1 Sphaerospermopsis reniformis | reverse complement strand
TTTACTCAAGCTTTCGGTTTTAACGGTGCATCTTTAATAGATAATTCTATGCAAACCTCTACAGGTTTAACAGTAGAATTAAAACAAGAAAACCCTGCTTATCATTTATTATCTCAATGTGCAATTTTCCACTTCCCTATTCCCTATTCCCTATGACTAACACACACCCTGCAATTTTAGGCTTTGATCCTGGTCGAGATAAATGTGGTGTAGCTGTGATGGGATTGGATCGGCAGTTGTATTTTCATCAAGTTGTACCTGCGGTTGAGGCGATCGCACAAATTTCTTCACTACGGCAAAAATACCCTGTTTCTTTAATTGTCATGGGGGATCAAACCACGGCGAAAAAGTGGAAACAGCAACTGAATCAGGAATTAATTCCCTCTGTAAATATTGTGTTAGTGGATGAGCGTTATACAACTCTAGAAGCACGCGATCGCTATTGGCAGATGTTCCCACCTACAGGACTCACCAAACTTTTACCAAAAGGTTTGCGACAGCCACCACGACCAATAGATGATATTGTAGCCATCCTGTTAATTGAACGCTACCTTAACCGATTAACTTCCAGCAGTTCTACTGACAACTGACTCCTGACTCTTGACTCCTTCTATTTACAATTCTGCCCGAATAGTAAAAGCATAATCGCCTCCTGGTTCTAATTGGTAATCTTGTTTTTCCAAAAAGCGGCCGAGAGGTTCTTTAATTAAAGCGCGACCCTGGGAAGGTTTGACAGATAGTTCTCCCCGACGGAAATGCCATTGAAAATGCCATTCAAAATCGCCGGCGCTGACATCACCTTCAAGAAAGCCATGTTGCCAAGATTGACGGGTGATTCTGACATGGGCGGTAGTTTCTGGTAGACGTTTAGCACTCACTATGCTGGGTGTCCGATGAGGGATAAAAGCGAACCATGTAGGTTACTTAATTTTTATGTACCAAAAATCTCTGAAATTGACAAATTGGGAATTGGGAATGGGGAATTGGGAATGGGGAATTGGGAATTGGGAATTGGGAATGGGTAATGGGGAATTGGGAATGGGTAATGGGGAATTGGGAATTGGGTAATGGTTAATATTATTCCCAATCACCAGTCACCAGTCACCAGTCACCAGTCACCAATCACCAATCACCAGTC
>NZ_BJCE01000492.1:0-1151 GCF_005402885.1 Sphaerospermopsis reniformis | reverse complement strand
TATAGCAATCCTATTTGAGTTGTGAATAAATGGTATAATTATACTACTATGGTGAATACAGCTTACAAAGATGAAAAATTTTTTACTAGAACAACAACAAAAAGCTCAAGAAATAGCAATTTTAAATGAGTTCATTAATAGCAATCCAGATGCAAGGGAATGCAAACGAGCTTTGGCTGTAAAAATGGCGATCGAGAATGAAGCATACTCCAAAATTACCAAACTTTTGAATGTATGTAAATCTTATGTCACAACTTGGAAGCAAAAATTCGAGGCTGAAGGTATAGAGGGGATTAAACTAGGGTATCAAGGGGGAAAAAGTTATTTAACATCAGTACAGCAGCAAGAAATCATAAATTGGTTACAAACGAGAGATTATTGGAATTTAGATGAATTAGTTACCTATTTAGATGAAAATTATGGAGTAATATATCAGTCGAAACAGAGTTATTATGATTTGTTATCATTAGCAGGTATTAGCTGGAAAAAATCGCAGAAAACTAACCCAAAACACAATCCGGAATTGGTAAAAAAAAAGAGAGAAGAAATACTTGAATTTATCAGCCAAAACCAGGCAGAGATTGAATCAGGGGATTTAGTCATATTCTTTATAGATGAGTGTCACTTACATGGAGACGATGTTTGTGGATATACCTGGGGTCAGAAAAAAATCCGAATTGAAATTCCCATTAAAAATATCAAGGACAGACAAACTTATTATGGAGCATTAGATTATCAAACTAAAGAATTTATTGTTTGTGAATATGACCAAGGAAATTCCGAAAATACCATAGACTTTATTAAGCATTTACAATCTCAAAGACCAGGTAAGAGAATAGCCTTAATTTGGGATGGAGCTAAATATCATCAATCAGCAGAAATGAAAGAGTTTTTATCCTCTGTTAATGACGATAAAGAACCCGAAAAATGGCTCATTCATTGTATTCTATTTGCTCCCAATGCACCAGAACAAAACCCTGTAGAAGATGTTTGGTTGCAGGCTAAGAATTTCCTGAGAAAGTTCTGGCATCTCTGCAAGTCTTTTTCCATTATCAAGTGGTTGTTTAAATTTTTTACGAATCACCAAACATTTGATTTTCCCAAACTGCTTCATTATGTTCCCTGTTCATAACTCATTTAGGATTGCTATA
>NZ_BJCE01000491.1:0-1157 GCF_005402885.1 Sphaerospermopsis reniformis | reverse complement strand
TTAGTTATTGGGGACTGGGGACTGGTGATTGGGGACTGGGGACTGGGGACTGGTGACAGTGAATAGATAATTATTTATTCCCAATTCCCAATTCCCAATTCCCAATTCCCAATTCCCAATTAATCACAGTTTTGGGTCAAATTATTTTGGGCTGGAGTTTTTGAGAAACATTGGACTTGAGAACCAGCCCAGATAATTTCCCAGACTGGGGGTGAACTAACCAAGAGCGATCGCCCAAAGCGGCTCATCTCTACTCGATATTTAATTGCACTTACTGAATTAACTGAATTATTTTTTACTGGATTGAGTTTTGTAATTGTCACTAAAGCTTGGTTTGGTTGGGGATAAGCTACCTCTACTTGCGGCTTGACCTCTATAGATTTCACATCATCTAGAATATTTAAAGCCAGAGTAGCAGGGTCACTGCCTTGGAGAATAGAATTGATACTTTCTAAAGGAATAGTTTTATAATGAGAACGTTCAGGATAAGTCAGCAATGCTGATGAATCTTGTTCTACATATAACTGCTGCTGTTGTCCATTAGCAGTTCCAGTCATCAAAGCAGAAGGCTGTCGCTGCATCACATAAACCCCAGCAGCAGTGGCAAAGATGCTGAGTATCAAAATTAAAAGAAATTTGAGCTTTGCCGACATAATAATAGTATTGAAAGGGAAAGTTCCAAGAGTTTTAGATTTAACTCTCACCCCTAGTAACTGCTGATGAGCAGGTTTTGTGTGTGAAGGAGTGGTGAGGAGGATATATATAGCAGGTGACAGGTGACAGGTGACAGATGACAGGTGACAGGTGACTGGGGACTGGGGACATAATGGAAAGTCTGTGTATGTCTTAGTTTTGTCAGTGGCTTACGGCACACTGCGCTATCAACTGAGTTCCTAAATACCTTGGCGCTTGCTACATATAGCAATCTTAGTTGCTATTGACGAACTATTAATGATTGCTTTATTTATAGACATCTACCTTTGTTTTGAGTTCCAATTGGCACTGTTAATTGATAATTGACAATTGATAATTGACAATTGGGAATTGGGAATTGGGAATTGGGAATTGGGAATTGGGAATTGGGAATTGGGAATTGGGAATTGGGAATTGGGAATTGGGAATTGGGAATTGGGAATTGGGAATTAGATCGGAAGATG
>NZ_BJCE01000490.1:0-1187 GCF_005402885.1 Sphaerospermopsis reniformis | reverse complement strand
GTTTGGCTAAGACTAAAAAACTTAGCTTACAACACAGGTCAAACTATTTATCAAATTAAGCATAATTTGCTTTCTAATTATTTAATAGGACAACTAAAACGTCCAGATATTGCTATGTCAATGGTTTCGTCTTTAGGCGCTCGGTGCAGCGTAGCCGCACCATCGCTTGTGCCAGTTGCGTAAGTCCTATGATTCAATAACATCTTCATTATTGCAGTACACATATACTAATAATTAGCGATCGCTGTGCCAGTTGCGTAAGTCCTGTCTATACCGTCAGCATTCTAAAGAATAAAGATCACATCCTGTTTTATTTATCCACTAAGCCACTGGACAAAGTAAAATTGTCAAGTATGAAACTGGACAAACCAAGATAGACAGTCAAAACACAGAACTAATCAAAATCGTTACTCTACAAGGAAGATATGGTTATGCCCAATTACAATAAAGAGCTTCTTGACCTTGTTAAACAACTTTTTGAAGAAAGGTTAAATAGTAAAGGAAGCTATCACAAATGGTCAACGACTGAAGTAATATCCGAATATAATGCGGCACTTGCTGAGGCTTGCTTGAAGTTTATCAAGTGAATTTATTTCTGTTTTGTCAACTTGTCCATTAAGTCACTGGACAAACTAAAATTGTCCAGTAGGAGAGTTGACAAACCCAGATGGACAGTCAAGACATAGAACTGATTAAAATATCCACCCTACAAGGAAGATACGGTTTAGAGTCACGTCAAGCAGTGTATGACAGAATCAACGGACTGGACATAAAACCAGTAGCACGGGGTAAAATATCCCCACAGCAGTTAGAGCTACTGGACAAACTAGACAAACATATCAGGGACGGGGGAGCGATAGCTGATTTCCCCATCCAGCCAGAAGTAGAAGTACCAGCACTCTCAAAACTGGACAATCAACTAGACATACTGGACAACCAACTAGACAACGCTGAAAACCTTACCGCTATTAACGTTATGGCTGGTTTGGTTGAAAAAATGATGGGGTATGTGGGGAATAGGCGATCGCTATTGTCTGAGTATGAGGAACTAGAAAAAGCAGGGGAGCAACGCGATTTTGTGAAGTCGGGTATTATTCGAGCGATCGCCAAGCCCAAAACAGGCAACGCTAAAATATTTTTCTGAAATTAATGTCAAATAAATTACATTTAATCAATAAAAAGGCATG
>NZ_BJCE01000489.1:0-1189 GCF_005402885.1 Sphaerospermopsis reniformis | reverse complement strand
TTCCAGCACTTGTTAAGGTGAATGTTCCCCCGATTGTACTATTACCTAATACTGTGCCGTTAGCATTGTTATTAGTAACAGTCACGTTGCCTGTATTTGCTAAGGTGGTGGTGAAGTTAGCATTATTGGCAACTGTGATACTTGTACCTGTATTTTGGGTAATTGTTCCCGCCGATGTTACTGTTAAATTGCCACTATCTTGAATATTTCCTAGTACGATATTGCCGACATTACTAGATATATTAACGTTGGCAGATGTAGAGTTGGCTGTAATATTAGCAATGCCAATATTTACTCCACCGTTAGCGCTATTAGAACTGCCAATTAATGTGATATTACCTGCATTAGAAGTGATGGCTCGATTACTGAAAATTCCTTCGGCTATACCATTAGCATTAGTGTTATTTCCTGTTAATGTGATATTTCCACTATCTGTTGATACATTACCTTGTACACTAATACCTCTAGCAGCGTTACCATTGCCTGCTGATGTCCCTGTTAATGCTATACTACCTGCATTAGAAGTGATGGCTCGATTACTGAAAATTCCTTCGGCTATACCATTAGCATTAGTGTTATTGCCTGTTAATGTGATATTTCCACTATCTGTTGATACATTATCTTGTACACTAATACCTCTAGCAGCGTTACCATTGCCTGCTGATGTACCCGTGAATGTTATACTACCACTATTTGAGGTAATTTGATCATTTATTCTAATTCCTGCTGCATTACCATTAGCATTAGTGCTATTGCCTGTTAATGTGATATTTCCACTAGTTGTTGATACACTACTTACTACATTAATACCTCTAGCAGAGATACCATTGCCTGCTGATGTACCCGTGAATGTTATACTACCACTATTTGAGGTAATTTGATTATCTATTGTAATTCCTGCTGCATTAACATTAGTGCTATTGCCTGTTAGTGTGATATTTCCTAAAGTTGTTGTTAATGTTCCTCCTATATAAATACCACGTGAGTCAGTTCCATTTCCTGATGATGTACCGGTGAAGTTAATACTGCCATTTCCTGTATTAATACTTGCTTGAAGACTCCCTACAAATAGTCCTGCAAAACCATTTACTGATGTCTTTCCTGTGGCGGTTAAATTCCCCCCATTTGTTGTTATATTTGAGTATATTGATACTGCCCCATCAATCCCTGCATTTTGACTATCCCCTGT
>NZ_BJCE01000488.1:0-1236 GCF_005402885.1 Sphaerospermopsis reniformis | reverse complement strand
CGCTATCCTATCGTTAAAAAGCGTACTTTACCTTCACGTAAAGCCCAGCCAAAAACTGCTTGATTTCTCATTTTTTGAATTTTTTACTTTGCTTTTTTTCAACTCAGCTTCCCTGAGTCATTTTGTGTTTTTAGTCTAAAGTTCAGTTTTAAGACAACCTCTAGGAGAGCCATTATTTTTCCCTATTCCCAGCATTTATTTGCATAATAGCGATTGACAAGTAGAATAAAAGACACTAACTAACAAATTTGCGGCTTGTGGAAAAAATTCATGTAGCTAAAAAGACGTTAGGCTAGATGCGATGGGTGAAATATTTATACCTATTGCCTGGAAATAACAACCCATGCTAACAAAAACACCAAACACCAGCGGCGAATTGGCCACCAACTTATTAGTCCATTATAGTTTTGACCTCAATGGGTATAGTGCCAGTGAGTTAATTAACCATTGGCGAAAAGACTACCCGCTTGATTGGCTACATTTAGCAGTTATTGAAGCTCTGTATCAAGGACGCTATAAAGCGATATCAGTACAACAAATATTAACCTTTTGGCAAAGGCGTGGGCAGGTGTCTCATCATTTCAACATGGAATTTGAACGGATGATTTGTAGCAAATTTCCAGAAAGTCTAACCAAAACATCTGCACCCGTTTTACCAGCCATACCACAAGCAACGCCAATGCACCCAGCCAAGACGACCCAAAAATTACCTGCTTCATCTAGTAATTATTACATCGAGAGTCACACTGCATCAGGATATCAAGCAGATCAAGAACAACAAGTTCGAGCATTAACAACCCCCTCGTTTAAAGTTGCTGCGGATACCAGTAAGAGACAGTTAGCCGCATCTGTGAGTCAAAAGCTCATGACTCAGGGAACTTTATCTACACCTAAGGAACTACCCGAATTAATGCCAGCAAATGCCAATAATCCCCCAATTGGACAATTTACTCCCCAAAGGAGCGATCGCTCTGATTCCTTTACATCTAAACTCAAAGCCATGACTAGCGAACAGCCAGAATTTACTATTTAGGGGACTGGTGATTGGTGATTGGTGATTGGTGACTGGGGAAGATTAATAACCCAATGCCCAATGCCCAATGCCCAATTAATTAGGGTTTGCTGATAGCGTAGCGTGGCGTTAGCCATATAAATCCGAAAACTTTACAGGTAAAGGGTTTTAGCTATTTTGACTTGTACTGAGCGACTTGTACTGAGCCTGTCCTGAGCCTGTCC
>NZ_BJCE01000487.1:0-1248 GCF_005402885.1 Sphaerospermopsis reniformis | reverse complement strand
TAATTGGTAATTGGTAATTGGTAATTGGTAATTGGTAATTGGTAATTGGTAATTGGTAATTGGTAATTGGTAATTGGTAATTGGTAATTGGTAATTGGTAATTTTTAAAGACGCTTTCCTACCAACTATCAACTGTCACCTGTCACCTGTCAACTGTCAACTGTCAACTGTCAACTGTCAACTGTCAACTGTCAACTGTCAACTGTCAACTGTCAACTGTCAACTGTCAACTGTCAACTGTCAACTGTCAACTATCAACTGTCAACTGTCAATTATCAACTATCAATTATCAACTATCAACCATGCTCAAATTAGAGCAAATTAATCTATTTACAAAGCTCAAAAGTCAAGCTAGGAATAATGTACCAGGATATCCAATTTTACAGGATATTTCCTTTGAAGTTTTTAGTGGCGATCGCATGACAATTATCGGTCATTCCGGTGCTGGTAAAACTTCCCTTCTGCGACTCATCAACCGTTTAACCGAACCCACCAGTGGTAAAATTTATCTGGAAAATCAGGAATATCACCAAATTCCCATTATCCAGCTACGTCAACAAGTAACATTAGTACACCAAGAAACTAAACTTTTGGGGATGACAGTTGGGGAAGCCATAGCTTATCCTTTAATTTTGCGAAAGTCTCCAAAGCAGCAAATTCAGGAAAAAGTTAGTTATTGGAGAGAACAACTACAAATTCCTGAAAATTGGTTAGGACGTACCCAAGTACAGCTTTCAGCAGGTCAAAAACAATTAGTTGCGATCGCTCGTGCTTTAGTCATCCAACCCCAAATTTTACTGCTAGATGAGCCTTTTTCCGCCCTAGACCCCGCACAAACTTCTTTTTTGTCAAACATCCTCAACCAACCAGTTCAAGACCCTTCCCAACCCCTTAAAACCGCGATATTGATGGTAAACAATCAACTTGACATTGCCCAAGAATTTAGCAACCGTGTATTGCATCTCCAGCAAGGTCAAATTGTCGCCAACCTACCCACCTCACAAGTCAACTGGGAAGACCTAAAAACCAACTTGATAGCAGCACAAAATCAAGTAGATGGTGATTGGTGATTGGTGATTGGTGATTGGGAAAGAGGAGATTGGTGATGGGTGATTGGGAAAGGGTGGGTGGGGGTTTGGTGTTTGGGAAAGGGGAGATTGGTGAGTGAGGCGTGGGTAGGTGGTGAGTGGCGGTTGGCGAATGGGTCTGGGAGCGTAGCGGGTGTGTAGGTCGATGCT
Source organism: Sphaerospermopsis reniformis (assembly GCF_005402885.1). Lineage (NCBI taxonomy): Bacteria > Bacillati > Cyanobacteriota > Cyanophyceae > Nostocales > Aphanizomenonaceae > Sphaerospermopsis > Sphaerospermopsis reniformis. The sequence continues at coordinate 10 of NZ_BJCE01000487.1, read as the reverse complement.
AGGAAGCATA
>NZ_BJCE01000486.1:0-1257 GCF_005402885.1 Sphaerospermopsis reniformis | reverse complement strand
GCTCAGCAGTTATCTCCTCCGATTGTACTCTCCCATCTACGTACTAAAATCTTACTCTCTCTTCCTCCGTCACCATTTATCTTTCGCCTGTCCTCAGTCCACATTTCCTTCTCCCTCGTTCCTAGTTCCCAGTCCTTAGTCCACAGTCCCCAGTCCCCAGTCCTCAGTTCCCAGTCCCCAGACCCCAGTCACCAGTCACCAGTCACCAGTCCCCAGTCCCCAGTCACCAGTCACCAGTCACCAGTCCCCAGTCCCCAGTCACCAGTCACCAGTCACCAGTCACCAGTCACCAGTCCCTGTTTTTTGACTTGATTTGCTCCCCATCACTGTTATAACCAGCAACTTGGTTTATTATCTGATAACTGATAACTGATAACTGTTAACTGATAACTGTTAAAGTACAGGCTGCTCAAACAGTAGCAAAGCCAGTACAAAATCCATAATAAAAATTGCTACCCAAGTAGTTACCACTGCGGTTGTTGCAGATTCTCCTACTTCCTTAGCGCCCCCCCTGGTAGTCATTCCCCAACTACAGCCATTAACTGCAACTATTAGCCCAAAAATCCAACCTTTGAGCAAAATAATCAAAATATCTGAAGGTGCTAAAAAATCTCGGACTGATTCTAAAAATCTCTCTGGCGGAACTTGATAAAATTGTGCTGCTGCGAAAACTCCGCCACTGATGCCAATAATTACGGCAAAAATCATCATCAAAGGCATCATCAAACAACAAGCAATTACTCTTGGCAGTACGAGATAATCAATAGGATCGGTTTTCAGCATATAAAGGGCATCAATTTGTTCTGTGACTCGCATTGCGCCTATTTCCGCTGCAAACGCTGATCCTACTTGTCCAGCAATAATACTAGCAGTTAAAATTGGGGCTAATTCTCTGCAAAAAGCTAAGGCGAAAGCACCTCCCACAGTCTCCACAGCACCAAATCTCACCAATTCTCTTGCTGTTTGAATGGTGAAAATCATCCCTGCAAAACCAGAGACTAAAAGAACTGGTGACAGAGAACCAGGTCCAGCCTTGACTGTATGTTCTAGAATTTTTCGGTAATAGGTTTTGCCTTGAAGTATGTGCAGGGAAATTTGACCAAGGAGTAGCACTGTGGCTAAACAGCGGAAAATCCACAATTGCTCTGGGTTTCTTGATGGTTGCAAGTTTACCGCCATTAGTGTTGATTTTTTGATATTATTCAACACAAGTAACAAAAAGTGGGAAATATTGCACAGGAGGCAGGAGGCAGGGGA
>NZ_BJCE01000485.1:0-1257 GCF_005402885.1 Sphaerospermopsis reniformis | reverse complement strand
GTTAAAAGTTGTAACAAAACTACGAGAGGAAGGACTTAGTATTAAGGAAATTGCTAAATCTTTAGAATTAGATTTAGAGGATGTCAGAAAAGTTGTAGATGAACAAGAAATGAATCATAAGTAATTTCCTAGTTTTTATTTTGTCTATTTATTTGAAAATTAAGAACTAGGAAAATCTCATTAGGTAATTCGTAATTCGTAATTCGTAATTCGTAATTCGTAATTCGTAATTCGTAATTCGTAATTCGTAATTCGTAATTCGTGGTTCGTAATTCGTAATTTAAGAAAGAAGAAGCAAGGGAGGATGTTAAAGGTGACAAACACAAATGCAAATGTAAATATCAAAACCAACAATCATATCACGATTACAGATAGAACAAAACAATTTGCTATTAGAATTATTAAGGCTTGTTACTTTCTTGATGAAAAATCAGGAGTTTATCGGACAATATCTAAACAATTACTTCGTTCTGGTACTTCCATTGGTGCAAATGTTAGAGAATCTCAATCCGCTCAATCTGATAAAGACTTTATTCATAAATTAGAAATAGCTCTTAAAGAAGCTAGAGAAACTCAATATTGGTTAGAAATATTAATAGAATCAGAGTTGGTGAGTAAACCAAAATTTACTTCTCTTCTCCAAGAAGCTAACGAAATTGGGAAAATCTTGGTCGCTTCTACCAAAAAACTCAAAGAAAAATAATTACGAATTACGAATTACGAATTAAAACTATGATTGGCGTACAATTTGAAGGAAACTTACTCGCAGCAGATATTACCACTGAATTATTAACAGGTAATATCAAAGGACAAACATCGGCAGATTTTGGGTTATCGAAAACTGATAAACTTGAAGATGAAATTGCGATCGCCTGGGGTGATGTTAAAGCTTATTGGGTAGCATTCCAACGTCAATTAGAAAGGTTAAACCCTGAAGATACTGCTACCAGCGTTACCCGTGAAATGTGGGCTGTTCCTTTGTTACGTAGTCTTGGTTATATCCCCGTATATACCCCGAAAGCTGAGGTAGTGGAGGGACAAACCTATGCTATCTCCCATCGTGCAGTATTACCATCCGACTCTTCAATTACGAATTATCCCCCGATCCACATTATTGGTTGTCGTCTGGATATTAGACCTGTCCGAAATATATAACGGAAAAATGGTAGAACGGTAAATGGAAAATATACCGTGGTTCTACCAAAGATGAAAAATATTACCAATTATATACATATGTACCCAAAACGCGCTAGGGGT
>NZ_BJCE01000484.1:0-1261 GCF_005402885.1 Sphaerospermopsis reniformis | reverse complement strand
GTAGCGACTGTCTTGATTGTCAAGCGATCGTAAAGGAAAAATTTAAAGTCTAGGAAAAAAGTCAGAAAATAGAGGATAAAAACAAAGCAAAACAAAACAGGTAAATTATAGATGGCTATAAATTACCAAACTAGATTGGAGGTATAAAAACGATGGTAGAACTTTATGCAGAAATTGGTTGTGAGTCGTGAGAAATAGACCAAGGAAGATGATCTCGAATCATCGCATTTAAAATGACTAACATTTTATGAACACAAGCAGTAATGGCCAATTTCTTGGGTTTACCACGTTCAACCAGGCGCTCGTAAAAAGTTTTGAGCACAGGATTATGACGCATGGCAACAACAGCACCCATATAAAGAATGGCACGAATATAGGCGCGACCACCATTAATCATTCGTTTACCTTTGTGCTGACCACTATCATGATTAATTGGTGCAACACCAACTAAGCGAGAGATTTGCTTGGCAGTTAATTTACCTAATTCTGGTAAGTCAGAAACTAGAGTGGTAGAAATAACTTGACCAATGCCAGGAGTAGTTTTGAGTAGATTGACTTTATCAATCCATTGTTGATTATTTTGGGTCAATGTCTCAATTTCTTGATTGAGTTCTTGAAGACGTTGCTCCAGATAATCAATATGTGCCTCAATATCTGCTAAAGCTTTACCACGAGCGCGGTCACGGCGATTCTTTTCGGCTGTAGACATTTCTACTAATTGTCTGCGACGACTGATTAATTCACCTAATTGACGTGCCATTTCGCTTTCAATTGCTAACACTTCCGGTTTCATGGCTTCACCGAAATGTGCTAAAACTTGTGCATCAATGGCATCGGTTTTTGCTAACTTACCTGTAGCTTTAGCAAAATCTCTTCCCTGACGAGGATTGATTAATGCTACTGGTAAAAGAGCCGCTTGCAATTGAATTATTAATTCTGTTTCTAGTCCTCCTGTTGCTTCCAGTACGATTAGATTTAAATCGTAAGATTGAAGTTGCTGAACTAGATTAGCTATTTCTGTTTCAGTATTAGCAACTTGAAATGCTTTACCCATTGGACGGATATAAACATCAAGTGTTGCTTTACTTACGTCAATGCCTACCCATTGGGAGATATTTTTCATTTTTAACTCTCCACTTTCCACTACTTTCTTTTAATTTGTTTTGTTTTTTATTCATCCCCTTGATTTCACTCATCCTTGCACGATACGGGCTATATTATCTATGTCTTTGTTCATAGTTTTTACCCCAGGCGACTGTTC
>NZ_BJCE01000483.1:0-1280 GCF_005402885.1 Sphaerospermopsis reniformis | reverse complement strand
AACTTTATATTACCTTGTTAATATCACCTTTTTCGGTATTCATATAAGTTGCATTTTGTCAAATTAAATTAGATGCGTTTCCCCTGGTCTGACACTGATTCATGATTTGTATCTACATTATCTGGAAAAGTGAAAATTTCGCCTAAAATTAAATCACTATTTGCAATCATAGTATTTATTCCTTATATTACAAGATTTCATTTTTAATTATAATCTGTCTTACCTCCTCTTCCCAATTTTCGTCATTAGGATTAATAGTAATCATCTTTCCTTCAGACTTTGAACGATCTACATAAGCATGAAACGCTGCAATATCGTTTCTGTGAGTGAGAACATAACGACGTAACTCTTTTAGAGTCATTGCTTGATAATTAACCAATGTCATCTTTTCCCAACACCCCTTTTTCATTACTAAAACGCTGCAAAAACTCAGGATAATTCATCAAATCATCAACAGATGCAGAAGGCGACATTTCCACCTAATTTCCCTCAGCATTCAACTTATCTACATAAAAATAAAACGCCTCTTGATCATGCCGATGCGATAAAACATAAGCACGTAATTCCTTCATACTCATAGTTTTAAAATCAAGCTTTCTCATAAAAAATACCCCCATTTACCATTGGAATCTATTTAAACCAATTCTTCAGCTAAAAGCCTACCTTCAACTGGTTCATATTCATCTTCCAATAACCATAACTGAGCAGCTTCATAACTATTACTAGAAAATACAACCTTATCACCCTGTTTTGGATCATAAATTTGACAGTTTCCCTCACTATCACAAAGTAATAACAGAATGTATGGAGGCGATAACATCGGATCTATCCATACTTCTGTAAATTCCCAATTATTCTTCACTAGGTCTGGTGCGGGGTATGACGTGGTATTGGTTGTCTGCATTGATTTTTATCTCCCCATAGTAAAGTGGAATAGTGGGAATATTGCTACCATCTGGACTAATTCTATAACCTATTGGTTCAGTAAAAAACATTCCATAGCGTTCATAGTCTCGAACAATGCCGATAAACTCACCTTTTTCTATTATGCACTGAGCAACTTGATTCATGGTATTTTCATCGTTAAATACATGAGCAGCTTGTCCTTTTTTTAGAAGTCTTTGCATTTGCAGTGTTCCTGGTAAATGCTTGGCAATAGACCTGTCCGAAAATTAAAAAGGCAGTCTGTGTATGGCTTTGAGGATGTTCTCATTTCAGCCAGACTTGACGTAATCATCAGGGCTAGAGATAGTTACTGTTAGTATAGCCCGGAAAAAATG
>NZ_BJCE01000482.1:0-1282 GCF_005402885.1 Sphaerospermopsis reniformis | reverse complement strand
AATAGCACCACTACCAATAGGTAATTTACGGGCTAAAACTTTAGAGTAATTCAAACGCCCTTCCCGATAAGCACGTAAAAGATAATCCCTTTGTTTAACTAAAATTTTAGAATGCGCTGCTGTTGCTGAAGCAATAAATTTATCCATCTCATGAATTAATGTTAAAGCCTGACCTTTTTTTAAAGTTCTCCTAGCTTTTTGAAACCAAGCCTTTCGTTCTTGTTCTTCAGTAAAAGCCGCATCTGCAAAAACTTGTAAATGTTCGGTGACATGGTAGAAATCAAATAATTGATAAGTTTCAGATGGGCAACCTAAGCGGTCTAAAAGTGGAGGAATATGTTTCCATATCCATTCCGCACCATCAGCGATAAACAGCACCTGTTTAGCTTGACTTATACCCAATCTAACCAAATACATTTCTAAAATTTGTAAAAAACCTTTATATCCTTGATATGTGCCATCATTAGTAATAGGAATTTCTGAAGTTTTAACTTTTTTTCCCTGTTCATTAACTACATAGATAGTTAATAATTTTGGCTCAATCCATTCTCCTGTAAAACCTCGACGGTTAGTCTTGGCTCTAGGTCTTCCTTTTTTGGGTATCCGAATCCTTGTGCGTCCCCCATCTACAGCAATTACAACCCGTTGGTCTTTGAGAACATTCTTGGTAGATAAAGAGCCAAATTGAAGTTTCGTGAGTTTTTCATTACGTAAATTAATGCCTATTTTACCAAACTTGTATGTCAGTCTTTCAATTCGTTTTAAACTAATATCTATTCCCCAATCAATTAAGATTTTACGTGCCGCTTCAAATGAACCAGCAATTGCACCGTATTGAGTAATATGTGACCAAACACTCGGTGTTAATCCTTCTTCTATTCCTAACCATTTTAGAAATGGCACAAATCCTGTGTTGATAGGTTTTTTATTTTGATTTTTATCTTGATTTTTATCTGGTTCTACATCTACTTGTTTTTGGTTCTCAACCACATAAGGTAATTTCAGGGTGACTTCAACATTCCCTAATGTTAATATTTGTCTTTTTTTGTAGCCATGTTTTTTAGTTGTTGGATGCCACCACCCTTGAGTCTGATTCATGGACTGATGATGAGCTTCTTGAGACTGAGAAAGATTGTGCAGTAATAAGCTAATACACTCCCCTGCTAATATTAATGCAGCTTCTCTAATATTTTCTTCACGCGCCTTGAATGTTTGTCCATTCCATTCGGTGATATTAGAAATTTCTAAAAGTTTCGTAACTTTCTCTTGAAAATCTTTCAAA
>NZ_BJCE01000481.1:0-1295 GCF_005402885.1 Sphaerospermopsis reniformis | reverse complement strand
CAAAAAATGAAACGCACTGCTATGGATAACGATTACATGATTCAAGTTCTCAGTTCTTGTTTCATTGACTCTACATTAGATTCCGAAAAGCCCTTATGTCAAGCCTGATTGAGATGCTCTTACCCTGACCAGGATACGTTTATTTAATTCATAGTATAGGAACAAATAGATATAAAATAGGACGAACTGTAAGACACCCGGAAGAGAGATTAAAAGAATTAAATAGAGGACAAAGCCCTTATCCTTTAGAACTAATTCATTTTATATCTGTAAATAATGTTTATACAATTGAAAAAGAGCTACATGGTAAATTTCAACAATACCGTGCTTATGGTGAATGGTTTGAATTCACATATGAATATGAAATTTATAATGTTATTCAAATAATGAATATACATAACAATAATGATTATTATATTCAAAACCAAGAAAGTGTAATTTCTTATGATGATGAGGAAGATGATGACGAAGAAGATATTATCTTTAATGATTATTATATTCAAAACCAAGAAAATGTAATTTCTTATGATGAGGAAGATGATGATGAGGAAGATGATGATGAGGAAGATGATGAAGAAGAAGATAATGATGATTATATCCAACAACAAAATATTAAAGACTTTATAACCAAAACTTTAAAAAGATTAAAAAATTTAGAAGTATTTTCAATACTAACATTAATAGTAGCTATTTTGATAGCAATAAGCACATTTGTTTTAACAATACTATTTATTTCATTTCATTCGGTAAATTATGATTTACATAAAAATATATTATCAAATCATTTTTTAGGGGATTTATGGAATTTAACAACATATATATATGGTATAATACCTTTTTGTTTGAAAGCCCTCTGGATTGGTATTAAAATAATATTAGATATGGCATTATATATAATTATTTTAACATTTAAAATCCTATGGAGCTGCGTAGATTTTTTATTTTAATTTTAAACCGAACTTTAATATTCTCTGTCAAGAATAACAACAAATCCTTATTAACCCAAGTTGCTAGTTATGAGGAAGAGCGATAGCTACGCTGCACTTCGTGAACGCTAGGGTGAAGTTTGGGAAATAAACAAGTAGCCGGTAGAGATTCAAATGGAAAGAAAGTCATCAAAAATTGACTCCTAGAATGCAGAAGCGACGGTCAGTAATAATGAAATTACAAGTATGAATAGTAACTGATTAGATAAATGCTTCTTGCAGAGTGAAGGCAAAAATAAATGCCTGAACTTTCAGTAAAAACCCTTGATATGTGACGGCATGAATGGATTTGGGAAAATCACTTGTAAT
>NZ_BJCE01000480.1:0-1305 GCF_005402885.1 Sphaerospermopsis reniformis | reverse complement strand
AAAAGTGTGCATTTTTTGGGATTTCAAGAGATGGCAAAGAAATTTTCAAATCTTCTCCTGACTCCTGACTCCTGACTCCTGACTCCTATGCCCTCACGGAAAGACTTTCTCAGCAACCCCTAATTAAATTTATACTTTACTCAGGGACTTAAACATTGCCTGTAGGATACACCACAGGGGAATAAGCTGTTACACAGCTAAATTGTATAATCCTAATGTTCTGAACTCTTGTTTAACAGGCAAGATGCCTGTTCCACTTATACAAATTAAATGCACAACAGCTTAAAACCCTTTTTAATTATTAATTAGGGTTTGCTGAATAAATGTGAAAATATTACAAGTAAAGGGTCTTAGCCTGCTGGAAGTTAAAAAAGTGCAAGACTTTACGAGGTGGGAACTCAAAAACCTTGCATTTAATTTCTACACAAAAGACATCACCTGTACCGTAGGCATCACCAAGTGCCTTTTCTAGCAGCATATCACCATTACATCAACAAAGAACGAGCTAGGAAAAAGCTGGCTATAGTTTTCGCATCTACAGGTTGTCCTTCACGAATAGCTGTTTCTAGTTCTTCAGGAGTCAAAAATACAGTTTCGATATCTTCATCTTCTTCTTGCTGTGGCGGAGTTTCCAGCTTTTCCAAATCTCTAGCCAAAAAAGCATAGATAATTTCATCAGAATAGCCAGGAGCTAAGAAAAACTCTCCTAGTTTATCCCACTTATGAGCGCGGTAGCCTGTTTCTTCTTGTATTTCCCTTTTTACCGTTTCCAAAGGTTCTTCATTAGGTTCTACCGTTCCTGCGGGAAATTCTAACAACCTACCTTGAACTGCAAAACGATATTGACGGACAAGAATCAGTTTACCATCTTCGGTAACAGGAAGAGCCAGAGCGCCACCGGGATGACGAATACACTCCCATTCTCCTTCAGATTTATTAGGTAAACGCAAACGATTCACTTCAAAATCAAATTTGCGCCCTTTATGAAACAAACGTTGCTTGAGTAGCTGTGGTAATTCTCTACCTAGTGGCATAGTCCAATTCTATTGTCTGCAAATACTCAGAATATATACGGGGGATGCTTGGGATATCAGGGTGTTTCTGCTGCCAAGGATGGTAATTTAATAGTCGGTTATTCATACTTAGGGTTTGCTGAATAAACCTAAAACCTTGATATATCAAAGGTTAGAGGCTGATAAACAGAAAAAAGTGCAAGGGTTTTGAAGGGTATACCGGAAAAAGTGTGCATTTTTTGGGATTTCAAGAGATGGCAAAGAAATTTTCAAATCTCCTCCTGACTCCTGA
>NZ_BJCE01000479.1:0-1345 GCF_005402885.1 Sphaerospermopsis reniformis | reverse complement strand
AATAAATGAGATAAATTCCTAATAAACATTTTATAGTTCCTTTGAACTAAAATCCTGAAAACCCTTACCAAACAATGTTTTTGGAGATAATTATTTTTTTATTCTCCGCTTATGCGGAATGTGAGCTTCAATTTCCCAATCTTCTATTTTCAAACCTTCAACTCTGGCAAATTCCTTAGTATTATGAGTCACCAAAATCAAATCATGAGACAATGCAATAGAAGCAATTAATAAATCATTATAACCAATGGGAGTACCAAGATTTGCTAACTGCGCCCGAATTTTACCAGCATTTAAAGCTGAAATATCATCTAAAGGTAAAGAAATAAATACTTCTAAAAATTGCTTGACTTTTTCCCAAACTTGATCAGGATTATCACTTCTCATTGCACCATAAAATAACTCTAACTTGACAACTGAACAAACAGCAATATCTTCTAAGTCAGTATTTTCTAACTTGCGGCGAATAATCAAATCCTCATTTAGATATTTAATACATACATTTGTGTCTAACAAATATTTCATAACAATTTAAACTCCTCTAAATCATCAAAAACACCTTCAGAATCTATAGTTAAAGGAGTATCTTTTAAACATCCTGAAGTTTCGTCAAAAAAATTAGCAGGCCAACCTTTTCCTTTGGGTTTATTTTCCTGTTGAAAATCATCACTAGGTTTTAAAATAATAGTAATAGTTAAATCAGTATTAACAATATTTACAGGAATATCTAAATGTAATATTCCATCTTCACCAACATGAGAACTTAAAGTTATTGTTTCCATAGCAATTACATGGAGTGATTTTTACTAAGATATATCTAATTATACATCAGATATTTTAAATTGCCACATTGAACATCGTAGTTATAGGTGATATAGCCTTTCCCAGTCTAATGAAGTACAAAATTATCTGCGTTTATCTGCGTCCATCTGCGTTCAATTATTACTGCTTGTAACTCTCTTGAATGATAATTTTCGCTCAACTAACAAAAATAGTAAGTAGCGACTGTCTTGAATGTCAAGGGAAGGGTTTTAAAAGACGCACATTTAATTACCGGAAATGTGCAATGTTTAATGCTCCTTCAAATACATCCTGAGAGGTTGTTTGAAAAGTATTAGATGAAACCGATAATTTCTAGAAACCTAACCCTCCTTCCCTCACAAGGGAATGGGGGTTTCAAAACCGCTCCCCGCGTCGGAGAGAGGTATCTAATAATGATTGAGATGGGTGTTCATGTTGTCCATCACCTGCATTTAAGACACTGACTTTTTCACCTAAACGATCCATTTCTTGGGCGATCGCCTGGGGTACTCCTGCTTCTTTATGGCGAATTACCATAATATCT
>NZ_BJCE01000478.1:0-1356 GCF_005402885.1 Sphaerospermopsis reniformis | reverse complement strand
GCTGGGGTAGAGTGTCTGCTGACTCGTGAATGGAGTCTGAGTACTGGTGACTGGGGACAGGTGTCTGCAGACTGGAGACTGGTGACTGGGGACTGGGGACTGGGGACTGGTGACTGGTGACTGGTGACTGGTGACTGGTGACTGGTGACTGGGGAAGAAAATTTTAGATTTTAGATTTTAGATTGGAGATCACAAAAACAATCCAAAATCCAAAATCCAAAATCCAAAATAAAAAACTTCTGCCTTCTGCCTCCTGCCTCCTGCCTCCTAACTCTGATGATGTTAAAAGTTTCAAAAGTTAAACTGGGAAATTGTCAGAAATTAGGTATTCTATTGCTGAAAGTCAGCTATGTGATGATGAACCCATGAACAAGAAGGTTGAAATTTTACCCGATCTCTCAGCTTTGGTAGCACGGGCGAGGGATTTGATTCTGTCCAAATTGGCCACTGCCATTCAAGAACGGGGACAATTTACTATTGCTTTGTCTGGTGGCAGCACACCTAAGCCTTTGTATGAAGCTATAGCCTCTTCAAACTTGCTTTGGGATAAAATTCATGTGTTCTGGGGAGATGAACGTTATGTACCACCAGATCACCCCGATAGCAATGAACTTATGGCGCGTCGTGCATGGTTAGATCGGGTTGCTATCCCAGCCGCTAATATTCACGCCATACCCACTTTATCAGCTAATCCAGCGGTAGATGCAGCTAAGTATGAACAGCATCTGCAAGAATTTTTCCATGCAGCACCGGGAAACTTTCCCCCATTGGATGTAGTTTTACTGGGAATGGGTGATGATGCCCACACTGCATCTTTGTTTCCTCATACAGAAGCTCTTAATGTACGCGATCGCTTGATTACTGTAGGTAACAAAGACGGTAATCCTCGCATCACTTTTACCTACCCATTCATCAACGCTGCACGGAGTGTAATTTTTTTGGCTGCTGGTGCTAATAAAAGACCTGCTTTAGCTCAAGTCTTCGCACCTACCGCTGATGATTTTACTTATCCATCTCGCTTGATTAAACCTCAAGGAGAATTGCTATGGCTGCTAGATGAAGCAGCAGGTTTAGAACTCAAACCCTAAATTAGTGAACAGGGAACAGGAAACAGGGAACAGGAAACAGGGAACAGGGAATAGGGAATAGGGAATAGGGAATAGGAAACATCAATTGCCTTTTGCCTTTTGCCTTTTGCTTTGTGCCACTGACAACTGATAACTGATAACTAGGGGTTGCTGAGAAAGTCTTTCCGTGAGGGCATAGGAGTCAGGAGTCAGGAGTCAGGAGTCAGGAGGAGATTGGAAAATTTCTTTGCCATCTCTTGAAATCCCAAAAAATGCACACTTTTTCCGG
>NZ_BJCE01000477.1:0-1408 GCF_005402885.1 Sphaerospermopsis reniformis | reverse complement strand
TCGGCATTTTTTCCGGGCTATACTAACAGTAACTATCTCTAGCCCTGATGATTACGTCAAGTCTGGCTGAAATGAGAACATCCTCAAAGCCATACACAGACTGCCTTTTTAATTTTCGGACAGGTCTTTTAATCGTTCCTCTATAGCTTCCTTATCTGGTTTATCTAATTGTCCAATTCGATTTAACCAATTTTCCGATGAATCTTTAAAACAATTAGCATCAACTGTACATATTTGATGAACTAGGACATAGGAATTTTTATCAAGACCATTTCTACTGGTAGGATTAATTGGATAGGTAGTTGGTAAACCATTAAATGTTGTTTGTGAAGTTAGAGGAATCACAGAAAAAGTTGCTATATATCCAGATTCATCTTGAAATTGATCACTTGTCCAGATGATATAGGGATGTGTTCCTCTAAAAACCCTACTGGAATTAATATTCTCTTTACAGGTTTGACATTCTACTTCTCCTGGTTCATCTAAATTATAAATATGAACATGACCCAGTTTGCAACGAAGAGATACTCTGTAAGGATTAATCCAATAAATCCAACCCTGTCTAGGTTTTTGTCCAGCCACTTTTATGATCCTAATTCACTGATTAATTTTGCTCTTTCTGCTTGCAGATTTAGTTTTACTTTTTCTTCTGGTTGATGGTTTTTTTGAGCTTCAACCATTGGCGCAGTGCTATACACATACTCTAGTAATTGATTTATTTTATCTTGTCCTGCACCTGCCCATTCTCTTCTAATGTTATCAAGAATTAGCTTGAGACTTAAAGGTAAATCTAAATCATCAACATTACCTGATTCCGTACCAAGTTTAATCAGTATTGTATTACCTTGAGATTCTTGAATAATCTCTTTTCCATTCATTGTCCTTAAAACATTATCTATTTCCTCGTTCCAAGGTCCATGACGATAATAGCACCAATCTAAATCAGTTAATTGATTGCCTGTCCATTTGACAGCATAAAGATCAGCCAAATACAAGAATTTAATTAGCTGTGTTTTTGTGATATATCCTTTTGTCGCATAGACAAAATATTTGATGAGTTTATCCAGCATAATCCTTATTTCTCCCGATTATCATAAGATTATCTAATTCCTTTAGGTTGGCAATATAAACATATATAAGTTTTGTATGAAAGTTAGACTTTTTATGGAGTTATCATAATTTTCCATCGGCTAATTATAATTCGTTTTTATCTCAATTTCTGTCAATTTTTAACCTAGCTGCTATATTTATAGTGCTAATGTACTATAATATCATATTTGGATTATGTAGGGTTTGCTGAATAAACCTAAAACCTTGATATATCAAAGGTTAGAGGCTGATAAACACAGAAATTAGTGCAAGGGTTTTGAAGGGTATACCGGAAAAAGTGTGCATTTTTTGGGATTTC
>NZ_BJCE01000476.1:0-1430 GCF_005402885.1 Sphaerospermopsis reniformis | reverse complement strand
TACCAATTACCAATTACCAATTACCAATTACCAATCACCAATCACCAATTACCAATCACCAATTACCAATTACCAATCACTAATTACCCATCACCTAACAAATTCTGCTTTTTCACCTGCTCAAATTCCTGTTCTAGTAAATCTCTATCACTAGAGTAAATTAAATCCTCTTTACCAATTACTTTCTCACCAGCAAACTGACGAGCAAAATCAATCTTTTGTTGTAAAGTATCATCCGCATTCCCTAAAATTCTCGCCCTTTCTAAACGTTCACGGTTACGAGTTGCAATTTTACCATTACGCCATTTAATCCAAAAATAACGCGCTAATGGTATTCCTAAAAAACCAATCCCATAAGCTAACAACAACCAATAAATTCCTTGGACAAAACCAACCAATCCCCCTATTTGGGCTGCAATTTCTCCACCTTTTAATAAACTTCCTAATATTAAAGCTCCCACAATATTCACCACACCCAAACCAGCACTGAGCATAATTTGTCCTGAACTCGCAGCACTAAACCGCCACAGATTTTCATCTAAATATGGATCTACTGGTTGACGGAGTTTTTTACTAGCTTGTACTTGTAATTCAGGGAAATAATATACCATTTGTCCTTCAGGACTTACCTGGGGTTTACCATTAAATCGTACCAACACAGGTAACATATAATCTTCATATTCCTGTTGATATTTTTCACCCAAATTATCTAAATACGGTGCAATTTGTTCTGCAACCACCGCCCCTTGATTATTTCTAATTACAATCCCAATTTCTCGCCAACGTCTTTCTTCTAATTTCGCATTCGGATTTCCATCACCAAATAAAAATGAAAATACAGATTCTAAGAAATTGAACTCACTTTTTTCTCTTCTTTCTCTGCGTCTTTCTTCGCCATAATAATCAGGACTAAAATACCAAAATAAATCCGGAAAAAAGAAGAAATTGAAACCACCAGAACTGCTGCTTCTATTATCTCCATCTCGGTCTGAATTAGCAGCAGTCATAATTATAATGATGGTGATAGTAATCAGGGCAATCGAAGCAATTAACAAAATACCAAAGGAAATTCTAATTAAATAAAACAGCACCCCCCAAATTTTTTTCCACCATTCTTGCAAACGCAACTGCAAATATTTATTTCTTAAAATTGTTCTAAAATTTTGGGGAAATTGATAAACAATATCACCTGTTTCTGCTACCTGTAAATGTCCACCAGCATCAGACGCTAAAGCTAATAAACCTTGATTAGCTTCAGCTACATTTAAACCCGCTTGACTAGCTACATCACCCACAGTCACACGGTAGCCTAATTGTTCCACAGATCGCATAATAGCGGGATTGGGAGTCATTGTCTCTCCTGTCCTGTTTGATTTTATAGTTGCTCTTCTCCAGTATAAATAATTTATCAATAGGCAACAGGGGACTGG
>NZ_BJCE01000475.1:0-1433 GCF_005402885.1 Sphaerospermopsis reniformis | reverse complement strand
ATATGAGAATAGCATTTACCAAGCTAGTGAGGTACAAAGTTTTTTACGTTAGGGAATTGGGATTTGGGACTTGGGAATTGAGAAGTGAGAAGAGTAAATAAATTTGAGTGTACCACCTGTGACTGGGAAACGCTATATCTATAGGAATAATATTTGAATTTTGAACAAAAATCCGTACACATCACTAATTAAATTTTGAATTTTGATTTCATTGATAGATTGGAATGTCTATTAATATTGATTAAAAATTGGTTCTATATAGAATATAGGAGGATTAAATGCCAATTTATATCAGAGAAGATGTCACTTACAATTTACTCAAAAAAATCAACGCAACTGGTCAGGGAATGCACGAAATACATTTTAATCAAGATGATTTTCCTGGACATAGAATCACAATTGCTGACTTTTTAGGACATTTAGATTATTTAAATCAAAAGCATTATATCAATGCTGAGTTTACAGGTAATGCTTACGCAACTCAAGAAGATGTTCCTGATTTAATTCATCCCCAGGAATTTGATTTGCGAATTGCTAATACTCTGGGCGCACCGGATGGACCATTACCACATTTGATTACTTTCAAAAAAGCAGAAATGACGGAAAAAGGTCAGAAACTATTAGAGAAATTAGAAGATAATAAACCAAAAGTATCAAATGGAAAACCAGCAGTTGCTATTGCTGATAAAAATCTACCTTTTTTAGAAAAGGTGATGGTTAAAAGTGGGGTGACAGATATTTTTGATGCAAGAGATTTAACAGAAGTTGTATTTCGGGTAATGCGGGATTTAATGAATACTGAAACTGCTGACAGAGTAGAAGTAGAACTGCATGAACCAGCAGAAATAACTAAAGATAAATCCCTGCAATTAGAAATTGCTGATTTATGGCATGATACAAATCCAATTGTGGCATTTTTAAGCCGCATACGTCCACCTTTACAACCGATAGGAATGTTTAAAGGAATTGATAGCGATCGCTTTTTATTTAGAATTGCAAATGAAGGTGGAATGCCACCAAATGTAGAAGTAGAACAAGTAATTAAAGCTGTATTTTCTGCCACAAAAGACGAATTATCACCAGAAATAATTCAAGAAATTTCCATCTGGTTGCCTGATAAAATTCGCCAACTTTGGGAAGAAGGTTAATTAGGTAATTGGTGATGGGTAATTGGTGAAAGTGGTAGAGGGAAGAGGGGATATAAATCTAAAATCTACAATCTAAAATCTACAATCTAAAATCTACAATCTAAAATCCAAAATCCAAAATCTCAAATCAAATTACAGGAGTAAGAGGAATGAATTTTGCAGGGTAAGAGCATCTCAATCAGGCTTGACATAAGGGCTTATCGGAATCTAATGTAGAGTCAATGAAACAAGAACTGAGAACTTGAATCATGTAATCGTTATCCATAGCAGTGCGTTTCATTTTTT
>NZ_BJCE01000474.1:0-1445 GCF_005402885.1 Sphaerospermopsis reniformis | reverse complement strand
TCTCTTGAAATCCCAAAAAATGCACACTTTTTCCGGTATACCCTTCCAAACCCTTGCACTAATTTCTGTGTTTATCAGCCTCTAACCTTTGATATATCAAGGTTTTAGGTTTATTCAGCAAACCCTAACTACTTGCTAGTAATATATTTTACAACTAACTTGATTAAGGCTTAAATCCATGATCGTCTGCCCAAATTGCAATCATCCCAATCCAGACGGCGCTGTTCAGTGTGAAGCTTGTTATACGCCGTTACCAGCGACTACAAACTGTCCCAGTTGTGGGGCAACTGTACAAGCTGATGCTGCTTTTTGCGGTCAGTGTGGCTATAACCTACACTCCGCTCCTGTTGTAGCAGAACCAACGGTAGTAAGTGCAACCATCGATCCTAATATTCCTGTGGAAGTACCACCTTTGGTTACTCCTGACCCCATGTTAGAACTTTTACAAGCTAATCCTTTAGGACTCGATACTTATACTCATCCTCCTGTTGCTTCTACTCTACCACCAACAGTCGTGGCAGCAGTTCCACAAGCCGCACCGGCACCGGCACCCGCACCAGTTCCACCTCCAGCAGCAGTAGCTCCACCCGTACCCACACCAGCACCCGCACCAGTTCCACCTCCAGCCGCAGTAGCCCCACCCGTACCCACACCAGCACCCGTACCAGTTCCACCTCCAGCACCAGTTCCAGAAGCGGTAGTTCCACCAGCACCTGTGCCAGCACCTGTGCCAGTTGTAGTTCCAGTTCCAGTTCCAGTTCCAGAAGCGGTAGTTCCACCAGCACCAGTACCCGAACCACAACCAGAAGCACCAGCACCCGCAGTAGCAGTATCTAAAACTCAATTACAACAAGTGGTGGCGCGGCTATTCCATGTCCAAAGTAACCAAGAAATTGAATTACTGCAAAATGTGTCTGTAATTCATATTGGTAAACCCAATGATCGCATTCCCCCAGATATTGATGTAGCAGGATTTCCTAATTCAGAAATTGTCTCACGGATTCATGCAGATATTCGTGTTGAGGGAGATGCACATTATATAGAAGATGTGGGTAGTTCTAACGGCACTTATATTAATAATTTGCCGTTATTACCAGGAAATAGACACCGCTTACGTCCAGGCGATCGCATCAGTTTGGGTAAGGGAGATTTGGTAACTTTCTTATTTCAACTTTCTTAGAGAATAATTCGTAATTGATAATTCGTAATTCGTAATTAATAATTAGTAATTAGTAATTAGTAATTAGTAATTAGTAATTAGTAATTAGTAATTAGTAATTATAAATTACGAGTTACGGATTATTAGTAGGAATATTACATAATAGACCTGTCCGAAATATATAACGGAAAAATGGTAGAACGGTAAATGGAAAATATACCGTGGTTCTACCAAAGATGAAAAATATTACCAATTATATACATATGTACCCAAAACGCGCTAGGGG
>NZ_BJCE01000473.1:0-1462 GCF_005402885.1 Sphaerospermopsis reniformis | reverse complement strand
AATAACCGTTGTGATTCTTCAGGATTATTATGAATGTACTCAACTATGTTGCTCATAATCTCAGGGTAGATGCACGATTTTACCTTGTTATACCATAATTTGATTCTTTTTCGGAGATGTCTATTGAATATGTTTTAAATATTCTCGAATTTGATTGAGTTCTCTTTTAAAGTTTTCTAATGATTCTATATTCATAATTTCTACCAAACTTTATTTAATGTAGCTTTGTAGAAACTTATCAAAATATTCGATTCTTGTTTCCAATGCTTTTTTGGTAGCATACCTACCTTCAAAAAGAAAACGATTATTTTCTTCTTCTACATATAACATTTTTTCATCAGAATACATCTCATTTTTTATCGCTTCCTTATGCTTTAATAATTCATTCTTAAAGGGAAGTTTACTAGCAAATACTTGCATAATTGGATCATACACTATTTTTAAAGGAATTTTTCTATTCCGCTCTCCTTGTGGTGGAGGTGGAATAAAAGCTGAATCTTCCAAGATATAATAAATCAATTCAATAGTTTCATTGAAAAGCTTTTCAAGATTTTCAATAGTTTCATCTGGAAAATTATTTGCTTGTTTTAAATATTCATCTAAAAACTTATCAACTGGAAGTTTTAATTTATCTAAATGACGGTAAGCGAAGAATCGTAAAACTAATTCTACATCTTCCATTTTGCGATAAGATTCACTTTCTAGTAATTTTTCTTCTCCTTCACTTTGTAAAGGGAACTTCCACATTTTACGAAAATAGTCATTTTGAGAAAGTTTTAGACATAATTGGTTAAACTTACCATTATATAAAGCATTCCTGGTTTCCTGTGGAGTTAATTCTTCTCCTCCACTGTTTAATCTCTGAAACACTATTTTTTTAATATGTTCAGCTTCTTCTAGACTTTCTGCTGTTTCTTGCAATAACACAATAAATGATAAATATCTTCTATCTAGAATTTTTCTAACCTGTCCTGGTAAATTTTGATAATTTCTACCTTCTAATTCCTGCCAATATTCTAATTCTTCTAAAAAAAATTTTCCTTTGTAGAAATCATAAATAGTAGTTAGTCTTTGCTGTCCGTCTATTACTTCATAGAGAGAATATTCTATTTCATACAGAAATATAGGTGGAATTGGTACATTCATTATTAATGATTCTATTAAACGAGATTTTCGAGTATTACCCCATCTTTTTCTACGCTTATATTCAGGATCAAGAATATATTTTTTACTATCAAGCATTGTCGGTATACTATCTAAAGGATAACGAGCTTGTTCGGTAATAATTCTAATTTCACGCTTTTTATATTTTTTATTGATTTCTTCGTCTGACACTCAGGGGAAACGCATCTAAATTATCTTGACAAAATATCATATTAGTGAATCAAGATGAAAAAAATATCTACTTTCATTCAAAATCTGATTAATTCCTTTATTAATATCCTAAAAGTTGAATAAATTG
>NZ_BJCE01000472.1:0-1490 GCF_005402885.1 Sphaerospermopsis reniformis | reverse complement strand
TGGGGATAGAACCATCAAACTGTGGGATGTCGCCACGGGGAAGTTAATCGCCACCCTCACCGGACATTCAGATAACGTTAATTCAGTAGCCTTCAGCCCCGATGGTAAAACCTTAGCTTCTGGGAGTGGGGATAACACGATCAAACTGTGGGATGTCGCCACCGGGAAGTCAATCACCACCCTCACCGGACATTCAGAGCCGGTTATTTCAGTAGCCTTCAGCCCCGATGGTAAAACCTTAGCTTCTGGGAGTCAGGATAAAACCATCAAACTGTGGGATGTAGCCACCGGTCAGTCAATCGCCACCCTCACCGGACATTCATCTGTGGTTCGTTCAGTAGCCTTCAGCCCCGATGGTAAAACTTTAGCTTCTGGGAGTTTGGATAACACCATCAAACTGTGGCAAGAAAGTACAGTTACCGCAGAAACTGTTACCCCGGTGAATGTGCTAGTTAATGACAGCGCCCAAAAAATCACCGTGCGCCTGGAAACCGCACTGGGTTCGGGAGTAATTATTAATCGCCAAGGTGACACCTATACCGTCCTCACGTCCCATCATCTCATAGCCCCACACCAGACTGTCACACTCACCACCCCTGACGGTCAACAACACCAGTCCGTACTTAGGGGTCGTTTAGGGGAATTAGATTTAGGATTATTAGAATTTACCAGTAAGAATAATTATGACACCGCCCTAGTAGCAGATGCCACGGCAGTCCCCACAGGAGCAACGGTATACACCGCAGGGTATCCCGAACCCAGTCAGAGTAATCCTCAGGAACGGCGTTATTTTTTACATCCAGGTAAAAAGAGACCAGACCAGGAGGGGGAGTATAACCTACAACTAGCAGGTCAAGCCCGACCGGGGTTAACCGGTGGTCCCATCCTCAATGAGTGGGGATTGGTGATTGGTATTTATGGTGCGGCGGACTTCAATGATATGTACCAGCAGGGTATTTCCCTGGAAAGGATACCCAATTTACAAACCATCGCCAATGTAGTTACCTGGCCTCATCCTACCTTAGTTAACACCCTCACCGGACATTCATCTGGGGTTGATTCAGTAGCCTTCAGCCCCGATGGTAAAACCTTAGCTTCTGGGAGTGGGGATATTTTAGGAAGGGATAACACCATCAAACTGTGGGATGTCGCCACCGGGAAGTCAATCGCCACCCTCACCGGACATTCATCTGTGGTTGATTCAGTAGCCTTCAGCCCCGATGGTAAAACCTTAGCTTCTGGGAGTTGGGATAACACCATCAAACTGTGGAATGTCGCCACCGGTCAGTCAATCGCCACCCTCACGGGACATTCAGAGTGGGTTATTTCAGTAGCCTTCAGCCCCGATGGTAAAACCTTAGCTTCTGGGAGTTTGGATAACACCATCCAACTGTGGGATGTCGCCACCGGTCAGTCAATCGCCACCCTCACGGGACATTCAGATAACGTTATTTCAGTAGCCTTCAGCCCCGATGGTAAAACCTTAGCTT
>NZ_BJCE01000471.1:0-1567 GCF_005402885.1 Sphaerospermopsis reniformis | reverse complement strand
CCTGCGTGTTGCGCCAGTAGTAGTCGTTGTTGCTTGTTAACTTTGAGTTGGGTTTTGAATCCTAGTAGCATACAGTGATTTTACTGTAATTCTGTCACAAAGCCAAAAGATGACAGGAAATTTTCAGTAAATGTGAGTATTTGTTAGTATTGGTTAAGAAAACAGTAACTAGCTACTAACCTTTAGTAGCTTGAAGGCATTTAAAATTTTTCCAAGTTTAAATTTTTCCTCTATAATATTTACCTGCTTCTTGTTGCTGATCCTGTGTAATTACTCAGAATTTGTAACAGTGAGTTGATCGCATCCACCAACCAGCTATCTACCGTGCAAGATACCGACTCTATGAATGACCTTGCGGCTGCACTGCAACAGCCTGTAGACTTGGATTTTGAATTACCAGATCCAGAAGATGAAGAAATTGCTGAGTCTGACTTTTTACAGCAGTTAGATGTAGCTTGGCAAGTATGCGATCGCTTTGATCTGCAAACAGAAATTTGGCGGGGGCGAATTTTACGCGCTATCCGTGACAGAGAGAAAAAAGGCGGAGATGGGCGCGGTACTGGTTTCCTCAAATGGTTGAAGGAACGGGAAATTAGTAAAACTCAAGCTTATTCTTGGATTCAATTAGCTAATAGTGCTGATACCTTAATTGAAGATGGTAAACTGGACCCCAGTACAGTTAATAACTTTAGTAAACGGGCATTTGTAGAAACCGCCAAAGCTGCACCAGAAGTACAACAGATGGTAAGTGAAGCAGCGCAAAAAGGCGATCGCATCACCCGCAGAGAAGTCCGTCAACTCACGGATGAATGGACAGCCATGTCCTCAGAATTGTTACCTGAACCAGTCAAGGAAAAAGCCGCCGATAATAGCCTTCCTGCCCGCTACATTGCCCCTCTGGTGAAGGAAATGGAAAAACTGCCAGAATTACACCAGAAGGCGTTACAGAGAGAAATAGCGGAAAATCCTGATGTAGATACTTTAAAACAAGCCACTACAGAAGCTAGACAACTAGCAAAATATCTCAAATCTGCTGTCCAGGTGCAAGCACTGACAGAAGAAAATGTGGATATTGAAACTGCATTAGAAGAAGCTCAAAGAATCGGCTGTTTAAGTATAGCAGCAGACTTGGTAAATCAAGCATCCCAAATGGAACAAGGTATAGCTAAGTTATACATGACGTGGAAGAAAATCAGTAACTTAGCTGATAGATTGTATGTTGATACTGGAGCGAGTACACCAAATTTGCGATCGCTCCTGGGTTGTGTTGAACCACTGGGAGGGGAAGTCATGGAAATTAAACTTAGTGGTGCAACAGAACGTACTATTAGATTACAAATTCAGGAGACTAATTAGGGACTGGGGACTGGGGACTGGGGACTGGGGACTGGGGAATGGAGACCGGGGGCTGGTGGAGGGGGGCTGGGGCATGGGGACTGGTGAGTGCGGACCGGGGCGGGGTGACAGGGTGGACAGGAGCGGAGGCATGAGAGACGCTCGCGACGTCGCGCGAGTGATAGACGGCTCGCGCCGCACCTGTCCGTGCACAGCGACCATGACCTACTGC
>NZ_BJCE01000470.1:0-1569 GCF_005402885.1 Sphaerospermopsis reniformis | reverse complement strand
AAATCCCAAAAAATGCACACTTTTTCCGGTATACCCTTCAAAACCCTTGCACTAATTTCTGTGTTTATCAGCCTCTAACCTTTGATATATCAAGGTTTTAGGTTTATTCAGCAAACCCTAATTATGAATTATCAATTATGAATTATCAATTATGAATTATTTATCCCAGCTATGATGGAAACCAGGTTTAGTGGAAACGTCCAAAAACATGGTCTCGCAGGCGATAATCAAAGTTATGGGTGATAAGTTTCTTGGTAGGGGCAAATTCTAGCAACTGCCCAATATGATTTTTATTGTAGTAAAATAAAGCTGTGAAATCTGATAAACGAGAAACTTGTTGGATGTTGTGAGAGACAAATACAATTGTTAATTCAGAACGCAAACATTCGATAAGTTCCTCAATTTTTATCGTAGAAATGGGATCAAGTCCTGCACAAAGTTCATCCATAAGGAGGACTTGCGGTTTAACTGCTAAAGCACGGGCAATACACAACCTTTGTTGTTGTCCAAAGGATAATTCTAAAGCCGATTTATGAAGTTTATTTTTGAGTTCTTCCCAGAGTTCAGCAGCTTTTAGTGCTAACTCGACAATTTCATCTAATTCTGCTTTGGGATGCCATCCGATTAATTTTACTCCATAGGTTACATTATCATAAATGCTCATGGGAAAAAGATTTGGTTTACCATAAATTAAAGTAATTTGACGACGTAGGCGATTTAAGTTGACACGACGACCATAAATATTTTGACTAAAAAATTCAACGTTTCCTTCAACTTGTATTTCTCCTTCTAGTTCAATCATGCGATTGAGAGATTTCAAAAATGTGGACTTACCACAACCGCTAGGTCCCATAATCGCGGTAATTTTATTTTGGGGAATATCCATTGAGACATCTTCAATGATTTTTTGAATTCCGTAATAAAAGCTGAAATTTTTAACTCGGATGGCAGGAATTATTTTACTCATAGGAAATAGGAAATAGGAAATAGGAAATAGGAAATAGGAAATAGGAAATAGGGATTTATGTTGTGAATCAATCTAAAATCTAAAATCTAAAATCTAAAATCTAAAATCTAAAATCTAAAATCTAAAATCTAAAATCTAAAATTGAATGATTGAGAAACATAATAAATAGGTGTGCGTCAAATAAGCTGGTAATCTCACATCTGTTATGATTCTCAATCAGGTCAGGTGAGTAATGATAATCTTAGGCCATAATCAGGGTTACAGTCTAGGATGTTAACTGGGATGTTAGCAAGAAGATGCTGGTACAAGATATGACGGGTAAATTTTCTAGACTATTTTCAACAGGACAAGAAAAAAGTGAGTTGTTTATGGTAAGACGCTTGAGTTTTATAGTTACTACTATTATTGTCTGGCATCTGTGCAGTTTTGTCACACTGGCACAAAATAAAAAACCAGAACAAATGAGGTGGTTTCCTCCGAGTCCTTTGGAAATGACTACACCTGATCCTCTGGTAAGGAGTTCATGGAAAAAACAACCGTTAACTACTGACGAACTGCAACAGTTGAAAACTGCACTGGATGAGTTAAACCAAGAAGCGATA
>NZ_BJCE01000468.1:0-1606 GCF_005402885.1 Sphaerospermopsis reniformis | reverse complement strand
CAGGGGAAACGCATCTAAATTATCTTGACAAAATATCATATTAGTGAATCAAGATGAAAAAAATATCTACTTTCATTCAAAATCTGATTAATTCCTTTATTAATATCCTAAAAGTTGAATAAATTGAGGGTAATTATTTATTTGTGATAATACATTTATTTAGTTTACTTATATATATTAATATCTATATTTTTGGACATCAAAAAGCTAGATTCTATTGCATAATCAACAGAAAAATAAATTGTTTATATTTATGATTGTCTATATTTTCTGATTTTTATCAGATACATTCTAAAATTTTTTCTAAATATTCATCATCCCATCCTGCACAAAACTGCTTACTTTTAATTCCTAGTTTTTGGCTTTTTTCTTTTCCTAAAAGATTAACTGCTATATGACGAAGAACTGCAAAGTTTTGTGGTGCATTATCCTTTCTTATCCGACAATCATCTTCTCTAAGAGCTACATCTAAAACCCAATGCAATGAGTTCTCTATACCCCAATGACTACGGACTGATTGTCCTAGTAATTTCGCATTACCTGTCAAACTACTAATATAATAACGGGTTTCAACCTTGGTTTCTCCATTGACTTTTCGTATATATTCTACCATTCCTATGCTTTGGAGATTTACCCATTTATTCTCTGGATCTATCCTTTCTTTTATATCTGATAACATCAGATAATGACGTATTTCTTCTCTTCCATGTTCATCTTCTTTTGTGTGAAATTTACTATGTTTGAATCCCTCAAATCCTTTGGCTATAGCCTCTTTGAAGATTTCTTCTACATTTTTATATAAATTACCTTGATTCTTTTTTAGTGCAATAATATATTCACCTGACTTCTCTACAATTGATTTAACAATCTCTTTTTGACATCCCATCGCATCAATCGTTACTAAACATCCGGCTATCTCTAATACTTTAATTAATTCTGGTATTGCTGTTATTTCATTTGATTTTTCTTCTACCTTACATTGTCCTAATACTAGGCGATTAGTAGTTGCCCATGCACTCACGATATGAATAGCACCTTTCTCTTTTCCTTTATCGTAAGAATGCCTTAGTGTTTTACCATCTATTGCTATGACCTCCCCTTCTGTAATTTTGTTTATTGATTTTATCCAACTCAAAAAACAGTTCTGAAATTGTTGTGGTTCTATTCTTGCAAATACTCTGGCAAATGTATCATGGGATGGAATTCCATTTGGCAGTTCTAAAAATTGTTTTAGCCATTTTTCTTTCTTTTTTCCATAAGCCTCCATTAATACCCAACTATCTACTCCACATATTACTGCACAAATGGCGATGGTCACAATATCAATTAATTTATGCCTTTTTGTCCGTTCAACTCTCTTATCTTCTAAATCTTTAAAGTGATCTGCAATTGTGATTTTTGGTGGTAGCTTCATTTCCCGCTCTTCTCTATTTGTTTTAATTAACAATACCACTTCACCCTATTTTATTAATTCTTCTGGAAACGAATTTACCATTCAATTTTCTTTGTATACATCTACCAACTTTATATTACCTTGTTAATATCACCTTTTTCGGTATTCATATAAGTTGCATTTTGTCAAATTAAATTAGATGCGTTTCCCCTG
>NZ_BJCE01000467.1:0-1608 GCF_005402885.1 Sphaerospermopsis reniformis | reverse complement strand
TCTTTTAGGTGTTTTAACAGCTTTTCTCTCTGTTCTTGAGACAGATGGTTTTTTGCTGGCATAATTCAGAAGCGATCGCTTAGTTACTTAATTCCCTATTATACAATCTAGCTGCACAACAGCTTAACTTCAAGAAGTTGAAGAGGTAAAAAGATGAGTGTGGTGATTACAGATGATGTCTTGCAGACAATTCAAATGTCTGACAAGGAATTAATTCAGGAAATAGCTATCTTGCTGTTTACACAAGAACGGTTTACTTTAGGACAAGCGAGTAATTTTGTCGGTATGAATCAGCTTGAGTTTCAGCGATTGCTTAACTAGTCGCAAAATTCCTCTTCATTATGATATTGCTGAACTGAGAGAGGATGTCAAGAGTTTGGAAGCTAACAATTGGCTATGATGATTGTTAGTAATACATCTCCTATCAGTAACTTAGCTGCAATTGGTCAGTTAACTTTGTTGCAGCAACTATATGGTAATCTTTTTATTCCCCCAAGAGTCTATCAGGAAATTGTTGCTTGTGGTTGTACAGATCCAGGTACACTAGCACTGCAAACTGTTGATTGGATTCAAGTTATATCTGTTACCAACGTTGATTTAGTTGACACCCTACAAAAAATTTTAGATCCTGGAGAAGCAGAAGCGATCGCTCTTACTGTAGAGTTAAATGCTGATAGACTAATTATTGATGAGCGAAAAGGCAGAAATGAGGCTATCAAGTCCCGATTGCAGGTTACTGGACTATTAGGTATTGTACTAGCTGCTAAACAAAAAGGGATTATTCCGCTAGTAAAACCGATATTAGATGATTTGACTGCTAATGGCTTCTGGATTCGTAAACAGTTGTGTGTAGAAATTTTATCAATTGCAGGAGAATAGTGATCGCACAAGCTCAGAAAATAAAGTTGAAGATGAAGTTATTGTTAATTTCATGATTTGACAAAACTTGACACAACCTGTTTATGCACACAAGATAGTTCTTCCTCGTCGAGATTAGCGTAACAGGGTTTTCGGTCCGTGTCAAGAAGATTTACTACCTCTATTGCGGAAAAACACCAAAAAAATGATAATTAGCAAACGACGGATTTTTTTGCTTTGATAGAGACGTTCCAGACCCAGAGAGTGTAGAATAGAAAACGCTGCCTTTTAATAGATTAGATATTTTATGGCTAAAAAGAGCATGATTGAGCGCGAGAAGAAACGCGCTAAAATGGTGGAAAAATACGCTGCAAAACGGGAAGCCCTGCTAGAAGAGTTCAGATCAGCAGAATCTCCCCTAGATAAGTTAGAAATTCACCGCCAAATTCAACAACTACCCCGTAACAGCGCACCTAGCCGCCGTCAAAACCGTTGCTGGTTAACAGGTCGCCCCAGAGGAGTTTACCGTGATTTTGGACTATCTCGGAACGTTCTGCGGGAATGGGCGCACCAAGGTTTATTACCTGGGGTTGTCAAGTCTAGCTGGTAGTCATTAACCCAGGGAATAGGGAATAGGGAATAGGTGACAGTAAGCAGGGGAAGCAGGAAAAATTATAACCCAGTCCCCAGTCCCCAGTCCCCAGTCCCCAGTCCCCAATCACCTGTCATTGTCCACAAAAACGATCAATT
>NZ_BJCE01000466.1:0-1609 GCF_005402885.1 Sphaerospermopsis reniformis | reverse complement strand
CTATCAATCTTTTATTATGTTCATGGGGCATTAATGGAGTCATAATTTCTAAGATTCCCTGATTATAAGTAAACCTGTTATTGCGAGTATCACCTGTTTCTAATAAAATCCTTTCAAAAGTATTCCAAGAAATATTATGGAGGATGACGCTATTGGTGTGAGTGTCGCTGTGAGTAGGTGCTAGAGTTACCATAGAAATTCACCTCGCAGTTTTAATGTAAGCATTCAGCTATCAGTAATCAGTAATCAGTAATCAGCTTTTACCTAGTAAGTAGACAGATTCTTGCTCAAATCATAATATTGCCACATTCTGTAAGTGTTGATGAGGAAAATTTGCCAGATGAAATTTGTGTTTTTTAACCTGCTGCTAACGGAAACCGACCGCTGACGGCTGAATATTTACGTTTTAATTATCCTATTATATCACTTCAGGAAATAGGAAATAGGAAATAGGAAATAAGGAATCAAAGCAAATTCTAGCTATCTATCAATACCAAATTCTTTTAATTGTTCCTCTAGTGGTTGAGTTGTATCCAAGATTTTAATGTAGGGTTGTTCTTTGTCTGTGAATGGTTCAGCTTGGTTGAGTTGAGATACCAATAAATCAGCGGTAGCATCAGCAATATCACCAGTACGGTTAACAAGTCGTTCTTGCAATACTTCTAACGGTGCTGTACAGTGGATAATCTGTAGGGGTAATTGATGTTGAGTAGCTTGATTAATCGCTTGCTGGCGTAAGTGTTGACGGTCATACTTGGCATCTAAAATCACACGCCAACCTTGATTAGCCAGTGTAATTCCCAATGTTAACAATCTGTCATAAGTCTTTTGAGTCATTTCCGGTGTATATATCTCATTTCCACCACGTTCTAATAAAGGAATACCTGCTAAATGTTTCCGCACTGCATCAGAACGCAAGTGAACTGCTCCTAGTTTACGCGCTAAATATCTAGCAGTGGTACTTTTACCAGAACCTGATAACCCGGACATTAAAATCAATTGTCCTTGTTTGGGTTTAGTATACTCCCAAGCTTGACGATAATATGCAGATGCTGTTTTTGCGGCTTCTTCTTTCACTGCTGCGGGTACACTAGGATCATCTAATAAAAATGATGTCACTTTTGCCCGCACATAAGCTTGACGACTTAAATATAAAGGTAATACCTGTAACCCTTCCCAGTCTCCAGTTTGTTCAACATAAGCATTTAAAAAAGCATTTGCTAAATCTTTCCGCCCTTTTGCTTCAATATCCATTACCGTAAATGCCACATCATACATGACATCTACAAAGCGAAACGGCTCATTAAATTCTATACAATCGAATAACATGATTTTATCATGCCAAAGAGCAATATTTCGCAGGTGTAAATCCCCGTGACATTCACGGATGTAGTTATTGGTAATTCTGCTAGTAAATAATTCTGGATTTTGGTTAAAAAAGTTATCTGTATATGCTTTTGTTTCTGTAAACTGTTGCTGGGTTTGGGGACCACCAATATACTTTAAAGTTTGGTTATAATTCTCATTAATAGTCAACCGCACTTCTGAGATTTGCCCAAAACTGCGAATGTAATCATTTGTCTGGGACTTTGCATGGTATTCAGATACT
>NZ_BJCE01000465.1:0-1622 GCF_005402885.1 Sphaerospermopsis reniformis | reverse complement strand
TGGTGACTGGTGACTGGTGACTGGTGACTGGGAAAATACAAATAATTTCTCCCTGACTCCTGACTCCTTGATCTCCTGTAAGGGCGAAGGGGGATAAATTATCAATTTTTATCACAGGTTATTTTCCGAATGCTTCGCCCCTACGACTCCTTGATCTCCTCAAGTTGAAGTCGCAACTTTCTCACAAGGAAAAATATCTTTTAAACTGGTAGAGGCTTGTGATTCAACGGTCAGCATGAAAATCCAACTTTATTTAGGCGCTTTATTTTCCCAAATTCAAGGAAAACATTGGTGGATAGGTATCCTGTTATGGTTTGTTTTAGTCGCTCCTGCTCAAGCATCTGTGATCCTGCGCGTAGCCATTGAAAAGGGAGTAAATCAAGTTAAAGTTGGTGCTTCCACGACAGCAATAGTTAAAGATAGTTCTGGCCGTACCCTGGGACAACTACCAGGAATGAGTGCTTATGCAGCCCAAGCAGTTCCCGGAGGAGTAGCCTTAGATAAATGGCAATCTGGTTTATTTTGGATTGAACCTACAGATAAAGGAT
This sequence comes from Sphaerospermopsis reniformis, assembly GCF_005402885.1. Lineage (NCBI taxonomy): Bacteria > Bacillati > Cyanobacteriota > Cyanophyceae > Nostocales > Aphanizomenonaceae > Sphaerospermopsis > Sphaerospermopsis reniformis. The sequence continues at coordinate 1,074 of NZ_BJCE01000465.1, read as the reverse complement.
TTGTTTATATAGGCGATCGCTGGTTTCGCGGTAGAACTTTGGTTATCCCCACCGAAAACGGCTTAACCGCTGTTAACTGGGTAGACTTAGAAGAATATCTCTACAGCGTCATCGGTGGAGAAATGAACTCTAGCTGGCCGCAAGAAGCTTTAAAAGCCCAAGCGATCGCTGCCCGTACCTATGCCCTCTACAAACGAGAACAACAACGCAACAACCCCATTTTTGACTTAGGAGATACCCCCGACCGCTGGCAAATTTACAAAGGTGTCAGCAGCGAATCTCGCAACACCTACGCAGCAGTAGATAGTACAGCCGGTCAAGTCCTCACCTACGACAACCGCATTATTCTTTCAGTATTTCATGCCTGTTCTGGTGGACACACCGAAAACGTAGAAGACGTTTGGGGAAACCCCCTTCCTTATTTACGCGCTGTCCAAGACTTCGATCAAAACATCAAAGAATGCAACTGGAGCAGAACCTTCACCCCAGAAGAAATTAGCTCTCGCATTTCTGGAGTCGGTAACGTCAGAGATATGATGATTGAATCTCTGTCTCCTTTCCGCAGCGTTAAAACTTTAAGAATTGTGGGAGATCAAGGTACAAAAGTCCTCAAAGGTGAAGCAGTCCGCACCGCACTAAAACTGAGAAGTACCCGTTTCACCCTCAACAAAGACGCAAATGGTAACTTCACCCTCCAAGGATTAGGTTTTGGACATGGTTTAGGTATGAGTCAATGGGGAGCATACAACCTAGCTAAACAGGGAGCAAACCACCTGCAAATTTTAGGACATTATTACAAAGGTGTAGCTTTAACTCCTATTCAAGCTAAGTAGACTGGTGACTGGTGACTGGTGACTGGGGACTGGGGACTGGGGACTGGGGACTGGGGACTGGGGACTGGGGACTGGGGGCGGGGGGTTGGGGGAGGGGGTGTGGCGCATGGCGGAGGTGGTAACGTGGGACGGCGAGCGGTGTAGGATCAGAGATAATAGGCGTGTTAACTTAATCTGGAGCCCGTCTGCAAGTAGATCCAGAGCGATAGTGCACTTGACGTACATGTCTCTCAGACCATCA
>NZ_BJCE01000464.1:0-1712 GCF_005402885.1 Sphaerospermopsis reniformis | reverse complement strand
TTGAAATCCCAAAAAATGCACACTTTTTCCGGTATACCCTTCAAAACCCTTGCACTAATTTCTGTGTTTATCAGCCTCTAACCTTTGATATATCAAGGTTTTAGGTTTATTCAGCAAACCCTATATACTTTTGCCTTGCCTTTTACAGCTATTTTCAGGTAAATAAACCACATTTTGATTTAGGTTTCGCGTCAACAATGTAGGGGCGTTTGCGAACCGTGCTGGAAGCATCAGCATTCGGACAATTAATTATCGGTTTTTACCTAAGACTATCATCTGAATGCTTCGCCCTTACTGTGGTCTAAAGACATGAAAACTGCTGTAAATTACCAGGCGATCGCCCTATTTCATCCTCATAACTTCTCACATGTTTATTTCCCACTTTTAACGCCACTAATTTTTAACACATCCCTCATAGTTGCACAATAATTAGGCAAATCAAAACTCGCGGGATTGATAGCATGAGAATAGGTAAAATGCCGATAATTCATACAAAATCTATCCCAAGCTGCCATTTGAATCCTAAATATTTTAATAATCACATTCGCTAAACTCAAGGATAGGGGAATGCGGAAATAAATCTTTTTATTCAAATATTCACAAACTTCTTCTATTGCTTGATTTACTGTTAACCCAGATTGCCCTAAAACAAATCTTCGTGGATCTCCTGCTTGTGGTGGATAATCAATTAAATATTGTATAACTGTGGCAATATCTTGACCATGAATAAAGTGAAAACTACCATCAGCTTGTAAAAAACGAATGATATTAATATATTTAGTAACTTCAGGTATACCTGAAGTTAAATGAGAATAGGGTTTTTGATCATCTCCCCCTAAAACCAATGTAGGAAACACGGTAGTAATTTTTGGGAAAATTTCTAAATGTTCAATTTTATGTAAACAATCATATTTAGAACTAATATAATCTGTGCCGATTTCTCCTGCTTCTTTTAAAGGTTGATTTTCATGATTTAAAACACTAGCAGTTGAAAAATAAATTACCTGTTGACATCTTTCTGGGTTTAACAGGTTCATTAATTCTATGGTTTTGTTGACATTAACATCAAAAATGTTATCTCCACCCCAAGAAGTTGCTGTTAAAACTGCGGTATCTATAGTTTTTAGGAGGTTGGAAAAATTACTAATTTCCTGCATATCACCTTGTAAAATGGTGATTCCTGGACGTGCTTGAGCGTTAATTTGTAGTTTGTTGGGGTTTCTGACTAATAAATATAATTCGTGTTCTGTGTTTTTTATTAATGTTTCGCTGATATAATGACCGATACAGCCGCTTGCACCTGTGATTAAAATACGTTGTTTAGTCATTGATGTTGGGTTTTTGGGGATTTTTGATAACGGTGTATAATTATAGCATGATTTGAGCAGATAAATCCCCGACTTCTTAAAGAAGTCGGGGATCTGAGGTTTTGAGAAATTTTGCGTAGGTTTTGATTAATTAGGGTAAAATTATAACAGTGTGTTGGTGTTGAGTCTATGCGTCAATGTCTTAATCCTGACTGTCTTTTTCCTAATCCTGATAATTTTCAATATTGTCAAAAGTGCGGTAATAAGTTACTTTTGCGGGAAAGATATGCACCTCAATCAATTTTAGGTCAAGGTGGTTTTGGGAGAACATTTTTAGCTATTGATGAGGATAAACCATCAAAACCTTATTGTGTAATTAAACAATTTTTACCCCAAGCACAGGGA
>NZ_BJCE01000463.1:0-1726 GCF_005402885.1 Sphaerospermopsis reniformis | reverse complement strand
AAAAAACTCCGTACACCAAAATTCTCTAAAAGCCTTTTGCATGAGTGCCTGGTTGGTGAGCGAAGTCGAACTATTGCCTCTTGCCTGCCTACACAGATAAATTCAGAAATCAAACCGGATGACTATATATAGCGTTTCCCAGTCTCATGAGGTGAGGTACACCCTAATTTATTTACTGTTAACAATTCCCAATTCCCAATTCCCTTTAAGGCGGGGAGCGTCAAACCCTTAACTCTGCACAGCTTCTTAAATATCTTGTCAGATGGAAGCATTTTCCTAGTTGACACTTATCTATGATAAGAACAAAGATTGTAAATTACATTCAATTAAATGCTAACCCGGATCAAAGAGATAGCAAATAACCTTGCACCTCGCTTAGTAGAAATTCGTCGTCATATCCACTCACACCCAGAACTCAGCGGCCAAGAATATCAAACTGCTGCGTTTGTGGCTGGTGTTTTGTCTTCTAGTGGGTTGCACGTGGTAGAAGGGGTGGGTAAAACTGGTGTGATCGGCGAATTACACAGCACTCACCATGATGATAGGGTGTTGGCAATTCGCACTGATATGGATGCTTTGCCCATCCAAGAGCGTAGCGGTTTGGAATATGCTTCACGAACAGAAGGAGTGATGCACGCTTGTGGACATGATGTACATACTACGGTAGGTTTAGGTACAGCAATGGTAATGTCCCAAATAGCTGATGAGTTGGGTGGTAAAATCAGGTTTTTATTTCAACCAGCGGAAGAAATTGCCCAAGGTGCAAATTGGATGGTAGAAGATGGAGCAATGAATAATGTTGCTGCTATTTTAGGTGTTCATGTTTTTCCTTCTATTCCTGCTGGTTCTGTGGGTATTCGTTATGGGGCATTAACAGCAGCAGCAGACGATTTAGAAATTATGATTTTGGGTGAATCTGGACATGGGGCGCGTCCTCATGAAGCTGTGGATGCGATTTGGATTGCTTCACAGGTAATTACCGCATTGCAACAAGCTATTAGCCGTACTCAAAATCCTTTGCGTCCTGTGGTGTTGAGTATTGGTAAGATTAATGGCGGTAGAGCGGCGAATGTGATTGCGGATAAAGTACAGTTATTGGGTACGGTGCGATCGCTCCATCCTGAAACTCGCGCTCAGTTACCAAATTGGATCGAAAATATAGTTGCTAATGTTTGTAATTCTTATGATGCAAAATATCAAGTTAATTATCGTCAAGGTGTACCCAGTGTACAAAATGATTATGCTTTGACACAATTATTGCAGTCATCAGCAGAAGAAGCTTGGAGTAGCGATCGCGTGCAAGTTTTACCCGAACCTTCCCTGGGTGCAGAAGATTTTTCTGTTTATTTAGAACACGCCCCTGGTTCGATGTTTCGTTTAGGTGTAGGCTATAAAGATAGAATCATCAATCATCCTTTACATCATCCTCAATTTGAAGTTGATGAATCTGCAATTATTACTGGAGTGGTGACATTAGCTTATGCAGCTTATAAATATTGGAAGTCTAAATAAATTACAGCGATAGCGATTATTTTTTAGATGTTAATTTACTGCATATCTCCCCATCTGGGGAGTAGTTTTTTATGAATATTTGTCATGAATAGACCTGTCCGAAAATTAAAAAGGCAGTCTGTGTATGGCTTTGAGGATGTTCTCATTTCAGCCAGACTTGACGTAATCATCAGGGCTAGAGATAGTTACTGTTAGTATAGCCCGGAAAAAATGC
>NZ_BJCE01000462.1:0-1747 GCF_005402885.1 Sphaerospermopsis reniformis | reverse complement strand
TCAGTAGAACAGTTAGAAGAATTATTAAATAAATTGCTAAACGAAGGAGGTCTTATTATTAAATGGGAGCGCAAAGTTAAAAATAAAGGTAATGCTGTTTATTCGATTTAGCTGCACAACAGCTTATTACTGCGTTTATCTGGTTGATATTTATATTTGAGAAGGTGCATTAATAAAATTAATAAGTTACTTTTTAATGCTCTTTTTTCACTTCTTCCCATGCTTTCGATTTCTTCAATTAAATTCTCTAAATCAATTTCTGCAAAGTTACCATTTTTTAATTGTTTAGCTGTAGTTTCTATCCATAAATAAAAATCTTCATTATAAAGATTTGAACTAGCAAGGTTTGTAGGTTGAATTGCTTTCATCTGCTGGAAACCTCCGCAAAGAAATTGTGAGATTTTTTGGTAGCTTCTTTAAGTAATTATATAATAATTCCTACTTTTCCTCGTTCCCATTCTCCTGACTGGAAATGCTATCAGGAAGTTTCTACCTTCCGTTTTTCATTAATATTCATCATCATTACCAAAAGTCACACAAGGACTATCAACTTCTACTGCTGGAGTAAAAGAATTACAAAAAATGACAGTAGCACAATTAACCCCTAATTCATCAGGGTGAGTGCATTCCTCCTGGACAAAAAAAGCACAGTCTTTACAAATACTCTTACATGACATTGGTTGCGCGTCTTTGGAGTCTGACATAGTTCAAAAACCTGAATATCAGATAAAACCCACTACATTGGGTATATTGTAGTGGGGAATAGCAGTAACAAACAATGTCATTTTCATCATCTGTTATTTTTGTCACTAGTTTAATTATTTTATGTAAAAATTACATCATTATCTTGCATTTATGGCAAAATACCACATTAAGAAAGTTTAGTTTTCCCATCAGTTAAAATTTTATTTTCGTTTTTATATGTTGTAGCCTTTAACTATACGTTATTTTAATTATACGTTATTTTGTTGGTGATTATGTTCGGGTGCTTTGCGTCAACCCAACCTACTTTTATTTTTATTTTTTTATAAGTTACGTAAATTCTCTGTTGCTTTTTGTGTAGAAATTTTGAGCAATTTATAAGAAATATCGAGAAATTAAACAATTTTTTGATTGTGGTGACATAAAAATTACAATCACTATTATAATATTTGCAGTTATTTAACACACATCACTATGAGTTCAAAGACTAAGGATTTACAGGCAAGTTACGCTAAAACTCTCTTGCTGCTTGCGTTGTGGGATTTGGGAGGAAGTCAGCAAAAGGTAATTTTCTATCAGTTAATGATATAGAAATATTAATAGAACTATCATCACCATTAACAGGTTACTTAGAGGTTGTCTTAAAAGTTTTCGGCGAATATAATTCGCTACTACACAAACAAAGTCCACCTGCGTGGACTAACGAAAAATTAAGGATTTGAAACTTGCATAGGCAGGTTTTGTCTGTGTAGATGTGATTTTTAATCGCCTAAGTTAGACTTTTCAAACATCCTCTTAGGAAGAATTAAAGAAGATGATTGGACAAAAGATCGCTTTTATTACTTACGCGACTTAGCAATAAATTAAAATTAGACTAAACTTAGATATATATTGCTGCTGTGTAGTAGAAATTTGAGGATAAGCTGTTGTGCAACTAAATCGAATAAACAGCATTACCTTTATTTTTAACTTTGCGCTCCCATTTAATAATAAGACCTCCTTCGTTTAGCAATTTATTTAATAATTCTTCTAACTGTTCTACTGA
>NZ_BJCE01000461.1:0-1749 GCF_005402885.1 Sphaerospermopsis reniformis | reverse complement strand
AAAGTTAACAACAATAATTATGATTGAATTACAACAATTGCAAGAACAGGTATTAAAACTACCGATCAGAGAACGCTGACATCTTGTACAAACTTTACTAGCATCAATTCAACAAGAAACCCTATCTTCTATACCTCTACAACCCACCATCGAAAACTTATCTGAACTTGCTCCCTGGACTCAAACTTTAATAGGTGTAATAAGCTTAAAATCAGAAAATACAAAAGAGAGTTATATTGATTATTTAGAAGACAAATATAGTTAAAAAATTACAGCACAAGACCGGGAAGATATCCGGTAAGCAGTATAATAGTAATAAAACAATTCAAAACAGGTAGTAATTATGGATATCAAACTTGCAGAAATATCTCAAGAAATTAACAGCTTACCCGAAGAAGCACAAATCTTACTCCTTGATTTTATTCAGATATTAAAAAAACATTATCCACAACCAAAACGAGAAAATACAATCACATCACAACCCCATCCATTAAACACATTTATAGAAAAATATGGTGCTTGGGAAGATGAACGCACAGCAGAAGAAATAGTTAAAGAAATTTATGACAGTCGTACTATTTCCCACTCTGATATTAGCTTATGATTTACTTATTAGATACAGATACCTGCATTTACTGGTTAAAAAATATTACTTCAGTTACAAATAAAATTCAAACAATAGGATGGGAAAATATTTGTATTTGTAACATCACCGTTGCTGAATTATATTTTGGTGCTTACAATTCTCAAAAAGTAGCAGAAAATTTAACTCGTGCAGAAAACTTTCTTCAAAATATTGAAGTGGTAGCTTTAGATAATAATTCTGTCAAAAAATTTGGTGAATTAAAAGCCGAACTGAGAAAAATAGGACAACAAGTAGCCGATTTTGATTTATTAATTGCTAGTGTCGCATTAACTAGAAACTATATTTTAGTCACTAACAACACTCGTCATTATAGCCGAATTTCCGAGTTAAAATTAGAGAATTGGTTTTCTCATTAAAAAGGATTCCTGTAGTGAGTAGGTTGGTTTAAGTGCAGCGCAACCCAACATCACCCAAACCACCCAACCATTACCAAATATATAGAACATAAATCACCATTATGTAAGAATCTGTTAGAATAGGAATAATAAAGTTAACAACAATAATTATGATTGAATTACAACAATTGCAAGAACAGGTATTAAAACTACCAATCAGAGAACGCTGGCATCTTGTACAAACTTTACTAGCATCAATTCAACAAGAAACCCTATCTTCTACACCTCTACAACCCACCATCAAAAACTTATCTGAACTTGACCCCTGGACTCAAAGTTTAATAGGTGTAATTAGCTTAGAATCAGAAAATACATTATTATAGTAATAACATAATTCAAAAACAGGCAGTAACTATGGATATCAAACTTGCAGAAATATCTCAAGAAATTAACAGCTTACCCGAAGAAGCACAAATCTTACTACTTGATTTTATTCAGATATTAAAAAAACGTTATCCACAACCAGGAAATCATCATCAAGAAAAAACCATCTATGAGAAATTTGATGAAATTGGATTAATTGGTTGTTGTGCTGTGGAAGAAAATTTATCAACCACCTATAAAGAAGTTTTATCTAATACCAATACCTTAGCCAAATTACGAGGGTGAAACGGTTGTAGAAGTATTGTGAATACGACCAAGAGAGGTAAGCTTGGCAAAAATCTGGGATAATAAAATAGGGTCTGGTGGTTCTGGAAGCATTTTTAA
>NZ_BJCE01000460.1:0-1763 GCF_005402885.1 Sphaerospermopsis reniformis | reverse complement strand
CTTGATCTGATTTAGAGTAAATGGTTAATAAAAGTACACTGGTTGGTGATTCAACTTGATAAATGATGCGATAACCAGCACTTTTGCCTTTTTGAATGTTGCTATTTTTAACTCTGACTTTAAAGACAATGTAATTTTCACCCAGTCCAGATATTCTATCACCTAGAAAATTGCAGATTTGAATTTACTCAATTATTACTTGAGTATCAGAACGAATATTCCGGTATCTCTTAGCTAGAGAACGCAAGTTGCTTTTGTATTCAGGTGTTAAGTCTATTTCTACTATTGGCAGTTCATTCGACATCTATTCCCTCCCACATTTGAGATAGGGGAATACGTTGTCCTGCTTTTGCTTCTTGTACTGCTCTTTTTAAACTAGCTTTTATTTCTTCAATGGGAGTATCATCATGATCATTTTCTAAGTTATCTGTAGGTTCAGGAAAGAGAATTATTACTCTGACTTTTCCGGGTATTTCTACATTCAGGGGTTGGTCTAAAAATAATGCCCCTTTTTCATCAATGTTTCCTGTGACTTCTATTGCTTTCATTTGTTGATCCTGATGGTTATTTATATTTAGTTTAACGGTTACTGGCAATTTTAAGTTTCATCACTGACTCTTTTATAAAAAACATTATATGAATGTACTCGTTTTTGGTTGCTACTTGCTTCCAGTTTAGGCAAGGTATTGATTCCGTAAAAATACCCGTGTTAGATTAGGTGTTAACGAGTATAATCTAAAATATAATATTCAGCATCTAGTTGTGATTAACCAGTTGATTAACCAGGAGTATCAATAATGCCAGTAGGAATGCCCGAATTTGTGGAAAACCCTGAGAATCGTTGTCCGGTAATTCTTTTGTTAGATACTTCTGGTTCAATGTCAGGGCAACCTATAGAGGAGTTAAATACAGGTTTGGCGGCTTTCAAAGAAGATGTAATGAAAGATGCTCAAGCTTCTTTAAGTGTAGAAGTTGCTATTGTCACCTTTGGACCGGTGAAACTGACGCAAGATTTTGTCACTATAGACCATTTTACACTGCCAAAGCTAGAAGCAGATGGTGTAACGCCCATGGGTGAGGCGATAGAATACGCTTTAGATTTATTAGAAACCCGCAAACAGTCGTATAAAGATAACGGTGTCCATTATTATCGTCCTTGGGTATTTTTAATTACCGATGGTGCGCCTACAGATTATTGGCAAAATGCAGCGCAAAGGGTGAGAGAAGAAGACGCACAGCGCCGAATGTTGTTTTTTACCGTTGGTGTTCAGGGTGCAGATATGAATAAACTCCGACAAATTGCCCCTCCAGAACGTCCTCCAGTAACTCTGAATGGTTTAGATTTTCGCTCTTTATTTGTTTGGCTTTCCACTTCCATGAAACGGGTTTCTAGTGGCAAAGTTGGGGAAGCTGTAGCATTACCGCCGGTGGGATGGGGGCAAATTATTACTTAATTTGTATCAACCAGATCCCCGACTTCTAATATAAGTTAATGATTTATTGACAATATTTGCAAGAAACAGAAAAGCCGGAAAATGATGATCAATATATTATTGATTTTCTCAAATCAGGAAGGTTAAATGCTCGTACTGATGATGATAAAACTTTGGTTTTGTGTATCTGGGAAAAAGAGATTTAGTAGACTCAATTAAATGATGGGCGGGCAGGATGCCCACCCCACAAGAGTTATCTATTTATTGTGAGATGGGCTTCTAGCCCGTCCTAGTCAACAATACTATTTGATATTTATTTCATCCAATTTA
>NZ_BJCE01000459.1:0-1775 GCF_005402885.1 Sphaerospermopsis reniformis | reverse complement strand
ACTCCTGACTCCTTGATCTCCTGACTCCTGACTCCTGACTCCTGACTCCTGACTCCTGACTCCTGACTCCTGACTCCTGACTCCTGACTCCTGACTCCTGACTCCTGACTCATGACAAAAAATATACTTGCCCAAAGTCATGAACTCTGGACAAGTATAAATAAAATAATGACTACTTATTCAAAATCACGATGGGGAGGCTCAGTCCATCGTCAATATCGCTCACTGGAAAAGTAGTATAAATTCAGACTTTAATTGTTCTGTGTTCATAGTTGAGAATAGATGATGGACAGGGAAATATTTCCTGTTAGATCCACACATCAAAAATCAACACCCGATTTAAAACCAACCTTTGATTCTAATTAGTCGTTTTCCCATTCTTCACGACCAATTAAATCCCCAATGCGATCGCGCAATAAAAAGTCACACTTCTCCAATTCATATTCAACACAAACCCACTCTCTAGCAGGGATGTATTGGCAGAGTGTATATATTGGCTGTTGACGGCTCACCATTCCCTTCTGCACCAGTTGGCGTGCTTCGTCCTGGATTACGTCGAGAGAGTAGTAATTGATAGAAGGCACCGTATTCACACTCATTGTTTTTACTCACAAATTTACATTTAGATAGTATTCCCAATTTTCATCAGGAAAGAAAATGGCAATAATTTAGACCTTTGGCTAGGTTTTGTAGTTTGCTATACGGAACTATTATCATTTTGACGCTATACACCTATAAATTATCTAAAGAAATGTTAAGTTTGTCAAGGAAGCACAACATTAATATTAACTCCATTTCCAATTGTGCATCCCAATATTTAGAATTTGGCTGATTGGTAATGCCTTGCAGCTACTATTAACAGGTTTACACTTTAATATCTATATACCTATGGTTACAATTTAATCTCGTATTTTCTAATATTATGTATCAAAAAATTATTATTGAGATTCCCAATAATCACTTTTAGCCCTTGTAAAGCCTTTTCTAGCTACACCGTCATGGATTTTTACCAAAAAATATATCTGGTATCTTGTACCGGAAATTGGTTATAGTTTGTCCTTTTTTATACATTATACCATACAGGTGCGACCAATAGATTTGCAAAATTTAGATCCATCAGGCTATTGCCAATCCAACATCTAAAAATTTGAAATCTGATCACAATGGCTAAGTTACACCACTAAATTTTATAGCCAGCATTTGTTAACAATTTTTTAAACATTTTTTAAACATTTTTTAAACATTTTTAAACTGTGCTGCTTTCTATTTGTGACTCTTCGTAATCAGTGATACAAAATTTAATTAACCAACAACTCATCATATCATTCCATTAAGTATTTTTAATAAGTATTTTTAAGTTTCTTATTTTTAATTACATCAACATACAGCAGATTGCACATCCATGAGGTACAAACGGAACAAGCAAAACCCAAGCCGCAAGGATGTTTCACCTCCTGCCTTCTGCCTTCTGCCTTCTGCCTCCTGCCTCCTGCCTTCTGCCTCCTGCCTCCTGCCTTCTGCCTTCTGCCTCCTGCCTCCTGCTTTCTGCCTCCTGCCTTCTGCCTCCTGCCTTCTGCCTTCTGCCTTCTGCTTTCTGCTTACTGTTTCCTGCCTTCTGCCTTCTGTTGTCTTCTTCTTGCCTTCTGATATGATTTCTCGTAATATATATATTAGCACTCCGATTTAGTACATCAGTCGATTGTGTAGCTATGTACTATAAGTATTTCTAACACACTTCGTCACTTTATGCTATTCTTTAGTTTTCAGTAGCCATA
>NZ_BJCE01000458.1:0-1825 GCF_005402885.1 Sphaerospermopsis reniformis | reverse complement strand
TTTCCGTACGGTGATGTCCTTTTTCAATGCGGTGGTCATAACTGACATCAATACCTTGAAAAGAGAGTGAAGATGCTGTTTCAAACCATTGTTTTACCTGATTGTAGAGAGTTGGGTGATTTGCCTTTAGTGCTAAAACATAATCTGCTTTTTTATCAATAATCTTGTTGGCAATCTCGGTTTGAGTCCCCATTATAGGGTATTAGTTCCCGCAGGATGTCCCCCTAATGCTTTAACTCTCAGACTCATGCAACTAGGGATAATACCAATTCCTGTTATCCCATTACCTTACCAAAGAGGTTCAGGTGTTGGAGGTGAAGCACCATCACCACTTAATCCCAATCCTAGTATTTTTAATGAACCGCCTTATAATCTTTACCAGCGGGGGTATATACCGGGAAGTGATACGCAACAACAACCAACTCCTCCCATTTCCGGTAGGGTGTTACAACCACCTGCACCAGAACAAAGACAAGAACCCAGCACCAGAATTGATTTAGCAAATGGTAAAGCAAATATCCAATTAATTAATAATACAAGGGCAGATATAACTTATCAAGTAATTGGTGATACAGAACCACGTACATTAGCAGGTAAATCAGATGTCACCCTTCGCGGTTTGAATACACCTGTCACAGTGACATTTCAAAGACAAGATGGAGGACTTTTGATGGTGACACCTAAACCTGGTGAAGAAACAGGAATTTTAGAAGTGACATTAAAAGAAACAACTGATGTCAACCAGGATAGAAGTGCAATGAGAATTGAATCAAATGGATCAGTGTTTTTGAATTAGTTATTAGTTATTAGTTATTAGTTATTTTTATCCTGACTCCTGTACGGGCATTCGCGAAGCGTGCTGGAAGCATCAGCATTCGGGCGATAAATTATCAATGATTATTGAGTGCAAAAATCTGATTGTGAAAATCCTGATGATCACGAGCTATACCCAAGCGACGACGGATAGCATCTTCAGCTTTAAGCAGTATCTGCACCTAAGTAAATAGCGTGAATATCAGCTGGTAATTTATCTTCTAGCATACGATAACCTTCTTGAAGCAAATTGGCTACTTGTTGAGGAGAAATTTTTTCACCTTCAGCTTGTAAGTAAGCAGAAATGCGAGTTTCACTCCAATGGAAAGTTTGCGCCATTAAGACAATCAAGCGCAATAATGGCGGTACTTGATCTAATGCCTGTTCTATATAACACCATAACGGGGGTGACGTGTCTTTAAGTGAATAATGAATAGCCTCCGTTGGTGGTAGTTTCATTTCATTAATACAAAAAGCTGTAATGTTGATTAACCAGTTTTGCAGAGTTAATACTTCTTCCCCTGTTTCTGGGTTAGTTAAATATAGTCCACCGAGTTCATAATATATATGTCGCCAAGTCAGCGCAAATAGATAATCTGCCTGGACAGGCGATCGCGCCGAATGTTGAATCAAAGTATAGACTATAGGGCTATAACGGCAAAAAATAGCAGTAAAGTATTTGCCATGATCAGGATAGCGCCTCAACAAAGTCAGCAGTTCTTGATCACTGTGATGAAACAGCGACTTCACCAGCGGATGGTTAGCTTCAGGAAAGGATGGTATTTGCACAAGCGTTTTAGTAAATGGTTGTTAAAATATACATAGTCAAGGTTAGTAAACAGTCATGGGTAATTGGTGATTGGTGATTGGTGATTGGGAAAAATGAAATTGTAGGACTTACACGCAAGCCATAGAATAAACTAACCACAGAGCTACAGAGAACACAGAGAACTAAGGGTTTGAGAGATAGATATTTTGCGTAATTTTTGGATTGATTCCTAGTCCCCAGTCC
>NZ_BJCE01000457.1:0-1831 GCF_005402885.1 Sphaerospermopsis reniformis | reverse complement strand
TAAATCTACCCTGCTATTCTCCCCCATCCCTGAAGCACCACTATACAAAAACTGTCGCTTTATTGTCATGTCACACGACATGATCCCATTACGCTTTCCCAAACCCTTTTCACCTCTAACACCATATCACCGTTACTACACCCCCCAAGTCCTCAACCAAGCACAACATATAATTTGTAACTCTGAAGCAACAGCTAACGATATCACCAAATTTTACCAAATCTCAAGTAATAAAATAACACCAATTCCCCTAGCCTGCGATCGCTCACATTTCCGCTTTCTTAACCTTCCTACTAAAAACTACTTCCTATACATCGGCCGTCAAGATCCTTACAAAAACCTGCCACGTCTAATCACTGCATTTTCCGCACTAACTAACACAAACGACTATGAACTATGGTTAGTTGGACCAACAGATAAACGTTACACACCATTATTAGAAAAACAAGTTGAAGAATTAGGAATAAATCATTTAGTAAAATTCCTCAACTATGTACCTTACCACGAATTACCAACAATTATAAATCAAGCACTTGCATTAGTTTTCCCCAGTTTGTGGGAAGGTTTTGGTTTACCAGTATTAGAAGCAATGGCCTGTGGTACTCCAGTTATCACTTCTAATATTTCCTCCCTTCCAGAAGTTACAGGAGATGCTGCAATTTTAATTAATCCCCATAACATACAAGAAATTACAGCAGCAATGCAAACTATTATTAATGATGCAGAAACTAGAAAAAAACTTTCAGAACAAGGGATAAAAAGAGCAGATCAATTTAGTTGGGAAAAAACAGGAATGGCTACAGTTGAAATATTAAAGCAATATATTTAGGATGAGTTTAAAAATTTCCAGAAAATACTCAAAGCATAATTTATTGCCGATGATTCGGAAATATGTAATACTAAAAGTAATAAAATTCTTACCTGACAATAAAAATATGAAAATCACATCCAAAGGACAAGTAACTATTCCCGTATAAATACGAGAAAGATTGGGATTAACACCCAACACAGAAGTAGAATTTGAAATCATCGGAGATGCAGTTTACATAAAAAAATCCAAAATTAAACCCACTCCCGGTAAAAATCTGATAGAAATAATGCGAGGTAAAGCTACAGTCCAAATGACCACCGATGAAATTATGGCACTAACGAGACAAGATTAATGAAAGAAATACTGGTTGATAGCAACATAATTCTCGATATTGTCACAGAAGATCCAAATTGTTTTGAGTGGTCATCTAATAAATTAACTGAATATGCTGAACAAACTCAACTAAATATTAACCCCATTATTTATGCAGAAATTTCCATTGGTTTTCAAAAAATTGAAGAATTAGAAGCTGTATTACCTCTCAATGTTTTTCATCGTTTAGAATTACCTTGGGAAGCAGCATTTTTAGCTGGAAAATGCTTTGCCAAATATCGTCAACAAGGAGGAACTAAAAGATCACCTTTACCCGACTTTTATATAGGCGATCATGCTGCAATTGCAAATATGATACTTTTAACTAGAGATGTCAATCGTTACCGTACATATTTCCCAACTTTAGAAATTATAGCTCCATGATCTGAATAGCAACTCAAGCAATTTCTGAATTAAACAACTTTACATCCAGATACACTACTTCTTGAAAAAATCGGGTATTTATCTACATATAATTTTATGTTAAATACCCTAAACTAAAAATCAACTTACCGGGTGATAAGGAGGCTAAACAGCTTGTCTCATAAGGAAAAGAGCCTGAAAACCACGTTGAAAAAATAAGCGTTTATGAGGTTTGAGAGCAATTAAATTGAGAGCTAAATCAGCCCACAAATCCATGCCATAAAT
>NZ_BJCE01000456.1:0-1872 GCF_005402885.1 Sphaerospermopsis reniformis | reverse complement strand
ATTTTTACGGCACTTGCTGTTTCTGGTAATTTTTGTCCTGTAGTTTGGGTAAATAAGTCGTTTACTAATTTAGTGAAATCATCTGTTTCCTGACTAAATGCAGTAAACAAAGCCACCAAGAATTTACCATAATTTTCGCCAATCTGCCATCCTAATAACCATAGTTCATTATGATTTCGGTCATGACGCATGGAAGTAAGAATCACGCCATTTTGGGTACTAGGATGCGGTGGTTTTGGTGCATCTTCATTAAATTGAGGTTTACCCTTTTGCTGAAATAAATACTCACGGTAAAGTTTTCTTCTTTCGCTTTCCTCCACTGTATTAAAAGTATTTGTTTCCTGCGGTATTTTGCTAACATCGGTTTTTTGACCTTTGACTGGCAGGAAAAGATTGGTATAATTGAGGTTAGCTACCAGTTCTAAATTTATTGGTTGTTTTAACTGAAGGCAGTAGCGTGTTCCTTGATCTAAAAGTTGGATTGCACTTTTTTGGTGAGTGGCTTTCAGTACATACTCCGCAAGCTGCACCAGACCCAACATCATCAGGGTGTCAGCATAAGTGCCGAATTTTTTGGTAACAAATAACTGCTGTGTCATCTGGTTTTCAACCCATATAGGAGTTGTCTACTTCCAAACAGTATATACCTACTTGGAAGAGGGGTATTCCAATTAACGTAATTGTAGAAAAAAGACGCTAAGATATTTTTGACATCTGCCTAGAAACAACTGTGAGTGAAGTAAAAGCCGATTATGATGGTGCTTGGAAGGAAGGGGTAGAAAAATACTTTGAGGCGTTTTTAACATTCTTCTTTCCCCATATTTACAACGAAATTGACTGGACGCAGGGTTACGAGTTTCTTGATCAAGAACTCCAGCAATTGATGAGAGAATCAGAAGTTGGTAAGCAATTTGTTGATAAGCTGATTAAAGTTTGGCTGAATGATGGTAAAGAAACCTGGTTACTAATCCATTTAGAAATCCAAAGTCAAGTAGATACTGGTTTTCCTAAGCGGATGTTTTCCTATCATTACAGGATTTTTGACCGTTATGGTCAAGAAGTTGTTAGCTTGGCTATTTTGGGAGATAATCAAGCAAATTGGCGACCTCAAGAATACAGTTATGAACGTTGGGGATGTCGGTTAAGTCTTCAGTTTCCTACTGTAAAATTACTGGATTATCAACCTCGTTGGTCAGAATTAGAACAAAGTGATAATCCTTTTGCTGTATTGGTGATGGCGCACCTACGTACACAAGCCACAACTAGAAATTTAACAGGACGGTTGCAGTGGAAATTAAGTTTAGTTAAGCGGATGTATGAGTTAGGATATAGTAGGGAGAAAATTCTTCAGTTATTCGATTTGATTGATAGACTGATGACTTTACCACCAGATTTAGACTTAAATTTCAAAACTGAATTGCAGCGTTTCGAGGGTGAAAAAGAAATGACATACATTACAAGCATACAACGTATAGAAAGAGCGCAAACCCTCCAGGAATCTATTGTTAAAATCCTAAAAACCAGATTTCAAGATCCTCCTTCTGAATTAGTGGAACAAATAAATCAAATTTATGATCATGACCAACTCAACCAGTTATTAGAACAGGCAATTACTATAGGTTCTGTTCCTGATTTTCAAGAACTATTAACTCAAGAAAATACAGGTATTACAGATAGTTAATAATGATTAATGTAGAGATGTTGTGGATAACTTCTCTACATAAAAATTAAACATAAAAATTCAGTTGTACTGAACGCTGATCACATAGTCTTAATGCTCTCACTACCAACAAATACAAATGAAAATACTCAAACTCATCACCAGTGTTTAACTGATTCAAGTCCAACTCTTTTGCTGGGTAATTGCTTTTA
>NZ_BJCE01000455.1:0-1912 GCF_005402885.1 Sphaerospermopsis reniformis | reverse complement strand
GGATGATGGGTATTACCCCCTAGTGCTTTACTCACATTATCTTAGTTTTTAGCTATAACTTTTATCAGGTGTATGGTTCAAAGTCTCTCTGAGCAAGTGTTAGCAATGAACGAGCAAAAATTTCTAAATTTCTAGCTAGAAAAATGCCAAATTGGCAACCACAAGCTAGAGAAGCAAGTTAAATTAAATTAGACAAACGAAAGCAAAACAGTTGCTAAAAAATTAAAAAAATTAGTTTCTGATTCTTGTTAAGTTTGTTGGACAATTAAATAAAATGATCGTTTGCTGCAATAGGAATACTCACTGAGTAGAAACGTTATCGTTATATAAATTACCCCCCTAATTTAACGATTAGCGTTATGTGTATATTCCCGAATCGCTTCAGCAGCAAATAGTAGAGTGGGAGAGAATGGCGCTTGGTAATGCCTCCTCCCACTCTCTTTTTTTAGGGTATTTTGGTTGGGGATGTATAGCTGTAGACAGAGTAGTTAAGACATCTCCTGTAAGGGTTTAACATTGCTAAGTTTAATTTAAGCAGCAACTTTTTCTTCAAGAGGTTTAAAAGTCTTTTTAGTAGCACCGCAAATAGGACAACTCCAATCATCAGGAATTTCTACAAAAGGTGTACCAGGTGCAATACCCGAATCAGGATCACCAACAACAGGATCATAAATCATGCTGCACTGTCTACAAATCCATTTTTGAGTTGCGGGATCTTCACCTGCGACTCTCGTTACAGCTTGTCCACCATTTAATACTTCTAAAGCTTCAGCGTAGCGATCTGCGTGATAATTTTCAATGAATTTGAGCAACCCAAAACGGTGTGCTGCGGCGCGGAATGTGTTAGCGTGTTCACTAGATTCTTGAGCTTGTTTGAGAAATTCTTCCGCTGCGGGATTATCTCTATCTTTTTGAGCAGCAGCAGCAAAATCAGGATACATGGTAGTGTATTCATAGGTTTCCCCTTCAATTGCCAAAGACAAACAACGAGACATAATTTCCCGTTTTTGTTCATCAGTTAAACTAGCTGCATCTTTGACAACCAGTTCTGGATGTAATAACTCAAAATGTGCAAAAGCGTGTTCAGTTTCTTGATCTGCTGTTTCCTTAAAAAGCTTCGCTAAGTCTGTAAAACCCAGTTTACGTGCCACATTTGCAAAAAACAGGTATTTACGATTTGCCATCGATTCTCCACCGAAAGCTGCTTCTAAGTTTTTTAGTGTCGTAAAATTTGACAAATCCATAATTTTTACTTGCCTGTTAAGTGATATTTCATGGTAAAAACAGACTCTTGAACTAAGGCAGATGAGGCAGCCAAAATATTTTTACAATATTTAAAGAGATGTTATAGAACCTGTTTTAGCCCATCTTTAATTACCCTTGTTATTAGCCGATTCAGGATAATTATAAATCTTAGATTATGAATATTTTATATTTTTTCTGTCAAAGTAGTTTATTGAAAATTATTGTTATTAGACTGAGGCTGTAAAAAGCGGAATTTTTGGCTTTTTTTTACCCTTTGTAAGCGGAGGTTATAAACCGTTCGGCTGACGCTCACGGCGGAAGCCTTGCATGAAACAATTATCAATTATCAATTGATCACTGTTGTATTTTGTCTTTTATACAGATGTACAAACTGCTGGAACTTCAACTGTGAAAATAGAGCCTTGAGGATGGTTATCCTGCAATGTTATTTTGCCTCCATGAGCTTTGATCGCCATTTTACAAAATGCCAATCCTAAACCGGTTTGATTGGTATTATTAACCATAGTTCCTATTTCATACTTAGGGGTTGCTGAGAAAGTCTTTCCGTGAGGGCATAGGAGTCAGGAGTCAGGAGTCAGGAGTCAGGAGGAGATTTGAAAATTTCTTTGCCATCTCTTGAAATCCCAAAAAATGCACACTTTTTCCG
>NZ_BJCE01000454.1:0-1927 GCF_005402885.1 Sphaerospermopsis reniformis | reverse complement strand
AAGACTTGGGGGACAAGGAAGGACAGTGGACAAGGGAGGAAAACAGTACAAAATCATCTTCTCTTGGTAACAAAAAGACCATTGTGCTGATAAAATCTTCCTTGTCTACTTTCCCTCCTTGTCTTCCTGGTCCTGCCTTCACAGATAATATTAAAAACCTACCCCTGTGAGCTGCCCCCTACCTCCCACACCATTTTCCCTATTATTGTTTTGGTTGAGGATCATCATCTGTGGTTGGTTGCTCAATAGCTAAATCAACTCTAGCGGTGTAAGCTTGCACAATTTGCGGTGCGATCGCCTCCGTAGCCAACCAGAGAGGAAAAGCCAGCAAAAGCCAACATCCACCTTGAATTATCCGGATTTTCCTGCCAAATTGGCCAATAAATGAAAAGGGGATGATTGATGATGGTGAAAAGCTGTAAATCCTGTTCATAAACTTGAGCTACTTCTGAAGTATGACAGAGCATTTTAATCTAATGCTGGTATTTTCCGATATCTTAACGTCATAAGAACTACTTGAGTAAGAATTCAGAAGTCAGGAGTCGTAGGGGCGAAGCATTGGGAAAACAACCTGGGACAAAAATTGATAATTTATCGCCCGAATGCTTCGCCCGTAAAGAAGTCAGGAGTCGTAGGGGCGAAGCATTCGGAAAACAACCTGGGACAAAAATTGATAATTTATCGCCCGAATGCTTCGCCCGTAAAGGAGTCAGAACAACTTTCAACAAGTAAACAAAAACCGACAATGAGCGGGATGGTAAATTACTGGGCGATCGCTATTGGCATCAATCAATATGAGTTATTTCAACCTTTAAGTTGCGCTCAAAACGATGCGGAGGCACTAAAGGATTTCTTGGTGACAGAAGTAGGTTTTTTACCCCAAAATTGCCTACTGATGACAAATACTTCACCACCGATAGGGGAAAGATCCTCTTATCCAACCCAAGACAATATTCTAGTTTTATTGGAGGAATTAGCAGCAAAATCTTGCCAACCAGAGGACTATCTATGGTTTTTCTTCAGCGGTTACGGTGTCAACTATAATGACAAAGATTATTTAATGCCGGCTGATGGAAATCCTGATCAGGTGTTAGAAACTGGCATAGCTGTGAAACAACTGATGCAAAGTTTCCATGCTGCCAAGTTGAATGTATTACTAATATTTGATATTAACCGCGCCTTTGGTACACAAGCTGATGCTCCCGTAGGTCAAGAAATTATTGACACCGCCAAAGAACTAGAAATGGCTGTCATGCTTTCTTGTCAACCAGAGCAATTTTCCCACGAAATTAGTGAACTAGGTCATGGCTTATTTACAACAGCATTATTAGAAGCTTTATTTTCTGGCAAAGGTAGCAGCTTAAAAGATTTAGACACCTATCTGAGTTATCTCACCCCAGAACTATGTCAACATCATTGGCGGCCTCTTCAAAATCCTGTCATTTTCATCCCTGACAGTCCTCCAGTCATGATTCCCATCTTGACATTAGATAATGATTCCCAAACCGAGCCACTGATTTTTCCTGAAGAAAACTTTGCCGTTGCTACCTCCTCAGTGACACAGAAAGAGTCTAAAAATTCCCCTACAGAAAAAGCTTGGTGGACGGAAAATAAAACCGCAGAAACTACCCTCAACAAAACTTCTTCACAGTTAGATCAGTCTACAAATTCAGAGACATCTGTTACTAATTCAACTGTAGATACTAATGAAATCTTGGCAACTTCCCCAGAATTAAACACCGGCGCTAGATTTATTCCCGCTGCTGCTAAAGACTACGCCCAACCTGCTATTCAGTCAGAAACTCCCATTTGGAAACAATTTATTTTGTGGGGGGGCGGTAGCATGACTATCGTCGCTTTAATTACAACTTTTGTTCTTCGCAATCAGGCGAGTTTTCGCTTCCATAAATTATCAGCATCCCTAAAA
>NZ_BJCE01000453.1:0-1928 GCF_005402885.1 Sphaerospermopsis reniformis | reverse complement strand
TGAAATCCCCAAAAATGCACACTTTTTCCGGTATACCCTTCAAAACCCTTGCACTAATTTCTGTGTTTATCAGCCTCTAACCTTTGATATATCAAGGTTTTAGGTTTATTCAGCAAACCCTAATTAATACAAGCAAGATGCTTGTGCTACTGTAACTTCAGGTTTTTTAATTATACAGTTTAGCTGCACATCAGCTTATTATAGTAAAAACGGATGATTGCTAGACTTTTGCCCAGGCAAAAATCTTTGTATAGCAATACTCTTAGCGATTTAAATAGTAAGGCTGTAACCCGTTTTTAGTATATCAAAATTTGTACCTCATAGCAATGTAATCTGCTGTATATCCCACATTCCGAACTTCGCTTTGTAATACATGAAGATTACGAAAATTACGGTTAATGGTGGTTGAATAGCGATCTCCGAATGGCTATAATTAATACGTTTAAATATTGAATAATATCAACATTTTTTGTAAAATTTATTGAAGTATTAACGTATGATATTTTGAAGTGCGAAAAGTCGGTTATATTCGGTTATATATTGATTGTGGGACGGGCTTCTAGCCTGTCCTAGTAAACAATACTATTTGATATTGATTTCATCCCATTTACTGAAAAATTATATGACGTTTCTAATTTGTGATAGTACGAGTGAAAGAATTACTTTGTTAAATGAAATAGCTGCTAGTGGAGAAGCTAAAGTTTGGCGAACTAATCATCATGGTTATTTAGCTAAAATTTACCATTCACCAACACCTGAAAGAATGGAAAAATTAGCGGCAATGATAGCGCACGCACCAAAAGAGCCAAATTCCCATCTTAATCATATTTCTTTTGCTTGGCCTAATTCATCATTAAAAGATGATAAAGGTGATTATGTAGGTTTTTTAATGCCAGAAGTTAAAGGTGGAAAAGAGCTTATTAATATTTATAACCCCCAGCTTCGTAAGAGCTTAAAGCTTGAGATTGATTGGCGTTTTCTACACACTACGGCTTTAAATATTGCTTCAATTATTGCAGCATTACATGAAGCTGGTTATGTATTAGGTGATATTAAACCACAAAACATTTTAGTTAATAATCGTGCTTTACCTTCAATTATTGACACAGATTCTTTTCAGGTGAAAAATCCTAAAAATGGTAAAGTTTATCGTTGTTTAGTTGGTTCAGAAGGATATACACCACCGGAATTAATTGGTGAAGATTTTTCTAGGATTGAACAAACGGAAATACATGATAGATTTCGATTAGCAGTAATTATTTATCAATTGTTATTTGGTGGTAATAGTCCTTTTCAGGGAATATGGACAGGTGGGGGAGAAACTCCAGAAGTTAATGAACTTATTAAGCATGGTATATGGTTGTATTCTCAAAATAGTTTGATTGAGCATGTAGAGAGAACAATTCCTATGATAATTGTTCATCCTGCAATTCGGGAATGTTTTCTCAGATGTTTTAATGATGGGTATAAAAATCCTCATTTACGTCCGACTGCTAAGGAGTGGTTAGAGGTTTTAAGAATAGGAAATGATAACTTAACTGTATGTGATAGGGTAGATAGTCATTTTTATAGTAGAACTTATGGTAGTTGTTATTGGTGCGATCGCTCTACAAAGTTGGGTGTTGATATTTTTGCTGGTGTTGTTAAGGTAAAACCATCTCTTATTGTGGAATCACCCCTACAAACCCTCACTGGTCATTCTAACTTGGTTACGTCAGTAGCATACAGCCCTGATGGTAAAACTCTGGCTAGTGGGGGTGACAAGACTATCAAACTGTGGGCTGTAAAAACGGGAAACCTCCTAAGCTGTTGTGCAGCTAGATTGTATAATAGGGAATTAAGTAACTAAGCGATCGCTTCTGAATTATGCCAGCAAAAAACCATCTGTCTCAAGAACAGAGAGAAAAGCTCTTAAAACACCTAAAAGA